>JAYSCE010000173.1:3701-8412 GCA_041915035.1 Xanthobacter sp. | reverse complement strand
ACAGAAGCGCTGAAGGAGCAGGCGGCGCTGCTCGATCTCTCCCACGATGCCATTTTCGTGCGGAACCTCACCGACACGATCGTCTATTGGAACCGCGGCGCCGAGCGGCTTTACGGCTGGAGCCGCGCCGAGGCGCTGGGGCAGCCGGCCGGCGCGCTGCTGAAGACCGCGTTCGAGCCCCCGCGCGCGGACATCATGCGAACTCTGCTGGACACCGGGCAATGGGAGGGCGAGATCGTCCAGACCGCCCGCGACGGACACAAGCTGGTCTGCACGAGCCGCTGGTCGCTCCAGCGCGACGCGCGCGGGCGACCCATGGGCACCATGGAGACCAACCACGACATCACCGAGCGGCAGAAGGCCGAGCAGGAGTTGCACCAGGTTCGCAGCGACCTTGCCCATGTCACCCGCGTCAGCACCATGGGCGAACTCACCGCCTCCATCGCCCATGAGGTCAACCAGCCGCTCGCGGCGGTGGTGACCAATGGCGAGGCCGGCCTGCGCTGGCTGCGCCGCGCGGAGCCGGACCTCGGTGAGGCGGAAGCCTCCGTCACCCGCATGATCGCCAACGCCCGCCGTGCTAGCGACGTGATCGACCGGCTGCGGGCCTTCGCCCGTCGCGGCAAGCCCTTGCGACAGGCCCTCGACAGTGCCGAGCTTGTGCAGGATTGCGTCCTGTTGCTGGAGCGGGAGCTGTCGAACCATCGCGTCCGGCTCGAGCTTTCCCTCGCCCCCGGCCTGCCGCCCGTCGAGGGCGACCGCATCCAGCTCCAGCAGGTGCTCATCAATCTGGTGCTCAACGCGCTCCAGGCCATGGACGAGGTCGCCGAAGGCCGGCGCGTGCTGCACATCGCCACCGCGCTCGCCACGCCGCCCTGGCCCACCGATGGCGGCACGGAGCTGATCATCTGCGTGCACGACACCGGGCCGGGCATCGCGCCCGACCTGTTCGCCACGCTGTTCTCGCCCTTCGTGTCCACGAAGGCGGACGGGATGGGCCTCGGCCTCTCCATCTCCCGCTCCATCGCGCAGGCCCATGGCGGCCGGATCACAGCCGCCCTCCGCGCCGAGGGGGGCATGTGCTTCACCCTCACGCTGCCGCTTCCCGGCCCCACCGCTGCTTCCAACTCCAGGGACATCCACCCGTGACCAGTCGACCGCTGCCCCGCCCGACGCCGCCGCCGAGCGCCCCCGTCGTGATCGTCGTGGACGATGACGCCAGCCTGCGTGAGGCGCTGTCCAGCCTGTTCCGCTCCATCGGGCTCGAGGTGGCGCTGTTCGCATCCGCCGCCGAGCTTCTGGCCGCCAAGCTGCCGGATGCGCCGCGCTGCCTCGTTCTGGACATCCGCCTGCCGGGCGTAAGCGGGCTGGACTTCCAGGCGCAGCTGGCGCGCTCGGATCTCGACCTGCCGATCATCTTCATGACCGGTCACGGCGACATTCCCATGAGCGTGCGGGCGATGAAGGCCGGCGCGGTGGACTTCCTCACCAAACCGTTCCGCGATCAGGACATGCTGGATGCGGTCTCGGCCGCCATCGAGATCGACCGGGGCCGCCGCGCCGAGCGTGCCTCCTCCTCCAAGCTGCGCGCCCTTTACGATACATTGACCGAGCGCGAGCGGCAGATCATGGCCCTCGTCACCTCCGGCCTCATGAACAAGCAGGTGGCCGCCGAGGTGGGGCTGAGCGAGATTACCGTGAAGATTCATCGCGGTAACGTCATGCGGAAGATGGAGGCCCATTCTCTCGCAGACCTCGTGCGCATGGCGGAGGCGCTGGGGCTGAGTGCAAAAAGCTAAACTTGCAAACGTCTGTATGATTACGGCGGGGGCGGACGGCGAGCTATATAGGGTCAGTCCGGTGCGTCATCCGTGCCGAGGATTGCACGTTGAGGTGCCCCGAGTGTCACGCGCTCCAACCATAACGATCATCGATGACGATGAATCCGTTCGCATTGCCACAGAAAGTCTCGTCCGTTCCCTTGGATTCGGCGCGCGGTCCTTCGCGTCCGCCGAGGATTTCCTCGGTTCAGCCGAACGCAGCCGGACCGCGTGCGTCATTACCGATGTCCAGATGCCAGGCATGAGCGGCGTCGAGCTTCAGACCCGGCTGCGCGCCGAAGGCGACCCGGTCCCGGTTATCTTCATCACCGCCTTTCCAGAAGAGCGCATTCGCCGGCAGGTGGACGAGGCCGGCGCCTTCGGTTTCCTGGCGAAACCCTTCGACGGGAACGAGATGATCGATTGCATCGATCGCGCGCTGCAGGCCTCCCCGCGGCGCTGAGGCGCCGCAGCGCCCGGCGCCTCCCGTGTCGTTCCCCCCTTCATCTTGCCCCTTGATCCACGCAGCGGCGAGCCACGCGGGTTCGCGCGCACATGTCGGCGCGCACGTGTCGGTGCGTAGGCCCGTGGCGCCCCATACCCTCGTATGATGTAGGCAAACGAGCGCCCAATTCTTTCGCCCGTCCCACGGTCCTATGGTGGGCGCCGTGACCCGAGGGGCTCTCCCGGGCATCGCGACCCGGCTTCCGCCTCCTGCGCCTTTCAAAAAGGACGACCATCATGGACAAGACCATTGCGAAGCTGCGCCAGCAGGCGCCGCTGCGGACCCCCAGCGATCTCGGCGAAGACGCCACCAAGGACATCTCTGGCGCCCTCACCGTTCTTCTGGCCGACATGTTCGCGCTATACCTGAAGACGAAGAATTTTCACTGGCACATGTCCGGCCCGCACTTCCGCGATTACCATCTCCTGCTGGATGAGCACGGCGACCAGATTTTCGCCACCACCGACGCCATCGCCGAGCGCGCCCGCAAGGTGGGGGGCACGACGCTGCGCTCAGTGGGCCACGTCGCGCGCCTCCAGCGCCTCGCCGACAACGATGCATCCTTCGTGACCGCCGAGGACATGCTGGCCGAGCTTGGCGACGACAACAAGCGCCTCGTGACCTTCCTGCGCGAAGCCCACGTGGTCTGCGAGAACTACAACGACGTGGCCACCACCAGCCTCATCGAGGTCTGGATCGACGAGGCCGAGCGCCGCGTGTGGTTCCTCTTCGAAGCGACCCGTTCGAACTGAAATCCCCTTCCTCCCCGCCTAAGCCCGCCGGCCACGCCCGGCGGGCCTTTTTTCTTGCGCGCACTGCGCCCCGCGACCGATCAAGCGGAAGGCTTCCGGGACCGGCGCGCCCCCAACGCGAAAAGGCCGGCGGCCCTGAGGGCGCCGGCCTCGTCATTCCGTTGCATGGTGGAGGGCTCACGCCCCCGGGGACGTGGCATCCTGCGCCGGCCCCCAGTGGGCGTCGGACTGGGCGGGCTGGCCGATGAACGGGCGGGCGGAGTTCAGGACCCGAAGCTTCCCGGCGCGGGGCACCTGAAAGATGTCCAACGGCTGGACCACGGCGCTCGGCTGGGCGTCGAAGAAGGCAGTCTCGCCGCGCGCCTCGGTGGGGAAACTGGTGTCCGCGCGGGCGGTGCCCGCAACACCAGCCACAACGAAGGCGAGAGCACCGAACGCCATGATGAACTTTGAATTCGTAGGCATGGGAACCTCCTGTGTTGTCGATGGTCATGTTTTACATTTCCCACCCAATCTTCGATATAGAACTGAAATTTATCTTCTGAATATCGATGTCTTTCCGGACTATACGTCTGTTTACTTCTCCGACTGCACCAGCCGTCGACCACGCCGGGTCGACAGGCCGGGAGAACGCCTGGGCGGCACCCTCCGCAGCAGATTGTGCGCCATCGACGGAAATGGGCGTGCTGGGACCAGGCTGACGATCGAGCAGCGATCGGCCTTCGTGGCGCCTCAATGCATGCGCGTTCCTCCCGCCAGGCGGCCGCTACGCTATCGACGCCCCCAGCCTACAGCCGCTCCAGGCGGTGCCGGTCGTGGTCAGCGGCGATCATGGCCCCGGCGGCGCCGGCATGGGCGTTCTGCGTGCCGGCCGTTTCGGCGAGGGCGTCGAGGGCCGCCTTCAGGGCCGCCGCCCCGGCCTCGCGATCCGGCGACGCATCCGCCGCGTCGAGCGGCAGGTCGTTTCCCCCGCTGGAAGATCGGGAGCGACACGTCCGGGGAGCGCCGGAGACACGAGGATCGCGGGCGTGGAAGTCTATGGCGCACGGGCCCCGCCGGCCGCTCGGCAGCGGCGCGCGAAGATGGGCAAAAGCCCCGCGCATAGCGGAGCCTCGGCCATCTACGCGCGGCCAACGACCGTTCAGGGCGACGGATGGGTCCGGCGGCTGCGGGCTGCCAGAAGCTGGAGGGCGACAGCGAAGGCGGCGAAGGCCGTCCCGAGCACGCACACCAGAAACCAGCCGCCCGCGCCCCAGGCGAGCGTCGCCGTGGCCGAGCCCAGTGAGCCTCCCAGGAACATGGCGCTCATGAGCACCGTGTTGATCCGCGCCCGCGCCTCCGGCCGCAAGGCGAAGACGATATGCTGGTTGGCGACGAGGGCGCTCTGCATGCCGAAATCCAGCAAAATCACACCGACGATCAACCCCGCGAGCGATCCCCAGGCCCCGAACACGACCCATGCGGCGAGGGTAACGATGGCGCCGACCATCACCGCCAGTTGCGGCCCGCGCCTGTCCGCGAACCGGCCGGCCAGCGGCGCGGCGAGGATGCCCACCGCGCCCACAAGGCCGAACAGGCCCGCCACTTCGGCACCGAGGCCAAAGCGCGGTTCGGCGAGGCGAAAGGCGAGGATG
>JAYSCE010000173.1:0-3691 GCA_041915035.1 Xanthobacter sp. | reverse complement strand
AGAACACCGTGAACGCCGCGAACAGCGCCGCCTGCGTGATCGCCGCGAGCCGCAGGGCGGGAAAATCCAGCCACTGCTGCCAGACGGAATGCAGGAGCCGATGGTAGCTCAGGCGCGATTCCGGCTTGCTGGCGGGCAGAGTCACGGCCATCAGCACCGCGCCGGCCATCGCCATGGGCGCCGCGAGCCACAGCATCTCGCGCCAGCCGCCGTGGGAGGCGACGAAGCCGGCAACCGTGCGGCTGAGGAGGATCCCGGTCAGAAGGCCGGCCATTACGGTCCCGACCGTCGCGCCCCTTTTCTCGGGCACGGCGAAATGTGCGGCGAGGGGCACGATCTGCTGGGCCACCGTCGAGGCGAGCCCCACCACCAGCGAGGCCGCCACCAGCAGCGGCGCCGTGGGCGCTACGGCCGCCAGCACCAGCGACGCTGCGAGCAGGACGAACTGCACCACGATCAGCCGCCGTCGCTCCACCAGGTCGCCGAGCGGAACGAGCAGCACGAGGCCGATGGCGTAGCCGAGCTGGGTGGCCGTGGGGATGGCCCCCGTGAGGGCGCCCGGCAGATCCTGCTCGATCAGTTCGAGCATGGGCTGGTTGTAATAGATGTTCGCCACCGCGAGGCCAGCCGCCATGGCCATGGCCAGCGTCGCGCCGAAGCCCAACGTGGCGGGCTGCGGCGCGGCGAGATCGGGCGCGCCGGGGCGCGTGAGGCTGGAAGTCTGCTTGAAGATCATGGGGGCCTCCTCGGGCGGGCGCATGCGGGCTCAGGCCGGAGCGTTCATCTCGCCGGCGGCGGCAGCCTGCTCGAGCACATGGATCAGGCTCTGTGTGTCTCGCGGGCCGTCGTAGCGCACGCCGTTGATGAACAGGCACGGGGTGCCGTTCACGCCGGCCCGCGCGCCGCCCACGAAATCCTGCTGGATGATGGCGTCGTAGCGACCCTGGAAGGCCGCCTGCAGCACGCCGCGCTCGATGCCGAGCGCCTCCCCGTAGGCCGTGAGGCTCGCCATGTCGAGGGCGTCCTGGTGCTCGTAGAGCATGTCATGGGCCGCCCAGAACACGCCGGAGGCGGCGGCCGCAGCGGCGAACTGCGCGGCCCTGAGCGCGTGGGGGTGCATCTCCGTCAGCGGGAAATTGCGGAACACGAAGCGCAGCCGCGCGCCCATGGCCTGCTGCACGGCCTTGAGCACCGGATAGGCCTCGCCGCAATAGGGGCATTCATAGTCGCCATACTCGATCAGCGTCACCGGCGCATCGGCGGGACCGGCCACATTGTCGGTGGCACTCACGGGGGGAAGACGGCGAGTCATGCCTGCGCTCCTTGCGGCTTCTGAGTGGGGGCGAGCGCGTCGAGCGCATCGAGAATGCCGTCCGCGCCGGGGTTGAGGCCGAGCGGTGAGAGATAGCTCCAGCGGATGACACCGCCGGCATCGATCACGAACAGCGCCCGCTGCGCCAGGCCCTCCGCCGGGCGATAGGCGCCATAGCGGCGCGCCACCTCGCCCTTGGGCTCGAAATCGGCGAGCAGTGGAAAATGCAGCTTTCTCGCCTCGGCGAAGGCCGCGTGGCACCACACGCCATCGACAGAGATTCCCACCAGCTGCGCGCCGGCGCGGTGAAACTCCGGCAGCATTTCGTTGTAGAGGCCCATCTGGTCGCCGCAGACCGGGCTCCAGTCCGCCGGATAGAAGGCGAGGATCACCGGCGCGCCCCTGAGGTCCGAGAGGGAGAGCATCTGGTCCGGCGTCGCCGGCAAGGTGAAGTCGGGCGCGGCCTGCCCCGGCTGGAGCAGGGCGGGTGCGGAAGCGTCGTGCGGATCGGCCATGGCCTCATTCCTCTGCGTCGCGGATGTCCACTGTCGGCTGCGAGAGTGTCGAGGGGCCGCGCCGGGCGAAATCGGCCATAGGCTTGGCCGCCTCATACTTCCGTTTGTCCGGCGCGCCGCGCGTGCATTTCCGGAAGATGAAGCGCCGGGCCCGCCACATCTTGCCCTCGAAGGGTGCGGATGATGACGACGCGCGCCCGCTTTATCGCGCACCCAAAGGAGACGGCCATGATCATCGATCTTTCGGGCAAGACCGCCCTCGTCACGGGGTCGAGCGAAGGCATCGGCTTCGCCATCGCCAGAGGGCTTTCGCTGGCCGGCGCGGCGGTGGTCGTCAACGGGCGATCCGAGGCGAAGGTGGCAGAGGCCGTGGCGCGCATCGGCGGCACCACGCGGGGCCGGGCCATCGACCTCGGCACCGCCGAAGGCGCCGCCGCGCTGGTGGCGGCGGAGCCGGCGTTCGACATCGTCGTCAACAATCTCGGCATCTTCCAGCCGTCCGATTTCTTCGAGACCGACGACGCGGTGTGGGACCGCCACTGGGCGGTCAACGTCATGTCCGGCGTGCGCCTCGCCCGCGCCTACCTGCCGGGCATGGCGGCCCGCGGCTGGGGGCGCATGCTGTTCCTCGGCTCGGAATCCGCCTTCAACATCCCGGCCGACATGATCCACTACGGCGTCAGCAAGACGGCGGACGTCTCCCTGGCGCGGGGCCTCGCCAAGCGCATGGCGGGCACGGGCGTGACGGTGAATTCCATCCTGCCCGGCCCTACCCTTTCGGAGGGCGTCGCGGCCATGCTGCAGGATGAGGTGGCGGCCGGGAACACGCTGGAGCAGGCCGGCGCGGACTTCGTTATGGCGCACCGGCCGAGCTCCATCATCCAGCGGCCGGCGAGCGTGGAGGAGGTGGCCAACATGGCCGTCTACATCGCCTCGCCCCAAGCTTCCGCCACCACCGGCGCCGCCCTGCGCGTCGACGGCGGCGTCATCGATTTCATCGTCTGACCTGCGGAGAGACAGGCCATGGCCCCGCGCATCCTCATTGTCGGCGGCTCCATCGGCGGCCTGTTCGCCGCCGTGCTGCTCCACCGCGCCGGCTTCGACGTGCGGGTGACGGAACGCTCGGTGCATGGCCTGGAAGGACGCGGCGCCGGCCTCGTAGCCCAGCGCGAGGTGTTCGACATCCTCCGCGAAATCGGCGTGGAGCACCTCGCGCACGTGGGCGTAACGGCCCATGAGCGCATCTACCTCGACCGGGCCGGCGCCATCATCCACCGCCAGCGTACGCCCCAGACCCAGCTCTCCTGGGACGTGCTCTTCCGCACCTTCCGCCAGCTCCTGCCGGACGAGCGCTACCATATCGACCGGCCCGCCGTTTCCGTGGCGCAGGAGCCGGGCGGCGCTCGCGTGACCTATGCGGATGGGCGGGAGGAGCGGGCGGATCTCGTGATCGGCGCCGACGGGGTGGGCTCGACCCTACGCGCCGCCGTCAACGGCCCCAAGTCGCGGCCCGCCTACGTGGGTTACGCCACCTGGCGCGGGCTCATTCCCGAAACCGAGGTACCCGCGGCGGCGGCCGCACAGCTCTTCGATCGCTTCGCCTTCTATGAGATGCCCGGGTCGCATATCCTCGGCTATCTCGTCCCCGGCCCGGACGGCTCCATCGCCCCCGGCCGGCGCCGCTACAATTGGGTCTGGTACCGGCGCTACACGGAGGACGCGCTCGGTGACGTGCTCACCGACGTAGACGGCACCCGCCGCCCCTTCTCCCTCGCCCCCGGCCGCGTGCGCCCTGAGGTCGCCGACGCGATGAAGGCCGATGCCGCGCGCCTGCTGCCGCCGTCGTTCGCCGCCATGGTGGCCA
>JAYSCE010000172.1:0-8446 GCA_041915035.1 Xanthobacter sp. | reverse complement strand
GCCATGGCAGGCCATCGACAGCACCGGCGACGCCGCGCTGCCCCCCGGCCGCTTTGTGCGCGCCCGGCTTGTGACACCGCTTGCGCCGCTCGACGTGATCGGCGTCTGCATCCCCTGGCGCGATGCCCATGTTGGCGGCGGGCGGCGCGACAGCCGTCCCTGGCAGGAGCATGTGCGCTTCCTGGATGGGCTCGGCCAGATTCTCGACCGAACGCATGATGCCGCCTGCACCATCCTGCTCGGCGACTTCAACCAGGCGATCCCGCGCCGGCACGCCCCGAAGGCGGTGTTCGAGCGGCTGGAGAATATCCTCAGACCGCGCTTTGCAGTCGCAACGACAGGCGAGATTTCCGGACTCTCCGCCACCATCGACCATGTCGCGCACGGCAGCGCCCTCGCGTCGATCTCGGTCGTGGCGTTGCCCAACCAGACGGAGGACGGGCGACGCCTCTCCGACCATACGGGGCTGCTCGTCACCCTTTCGCTCGAAGCCCCGCGTCCGTAAGCTCAGCCCCGTCCTGACGCAGAGCCGGCCATCGGGAGCACGATCTCGGCACACAGGCCCCCGCCGGGACGGTTGGCGAGGGTCAGTTCGCCGCCGTGCGCCTTGACGATGCTGCGGGCGATGGCGAGGCCGAGGCCGATGCCGCCGGTCTCCGTGCTGCGCGAGGGTTCCAGGCGTACGAAGGGCTGGAACGCCTCCTCGAAGCGATCCTCTGGCAGGCCAGGACCGTCGTCCTCCACCCGGATCGCGACCGTGCCGTCGACAGGGTGGCGCACGGACACGATGGCGCCGTGCCCGTAGCGCACCGCATTGTCCACCAGATTGCGCAGGGCCCGCCGCATCGCCACCGGCCGGCACGGCAGCCGGACATCGGCGGCCATCCGATCCGCCATGCGGGCATCGGCACCGACGCTGGCGAATTCCTCCACCACGTCGGCGCACAGGTCTTCGATGTCCACCGTCCGGGTTTCTTCGCTCGTCGCCTCGGCGCGTGTGAAAGCGAGGGTCGCCTCGCAGATGGCCACCAGTTCATCGATGGTGGCGACGATGTCGTTGCGCACCTCCGCGTCGTCCACGAACTCGGCCTTGAGGCGCAGCGTCGTGAGCGGCGTGCGCAAATCGTGGCTGATCGAGGCCAGCAGGCGCATGCGGTCACGCACGAACTGGCTGAGGCGCTGCTGCATCGTGTTGAACGCCCGGGTCGCCGCCGCCACCTCGGAGGGACCGCGCACATCAAGCGGCTCAACGCTCTCGCCCCGGCCGAAGCGTTCGGAGGCATCGGCCAGCGAGCGCAGAGATCGGGTCTGGAGGCGCACGCAGGCCACCGTCACCAGCGAGACGGCCAGCGCCGAGATCAGGAAGGACAGCACGATGGGCCGGCTCCAGATGCCTGGCAGGCCCACCACCGCATCCACATGCAGCCAGCGCTGGCCGGAAAGCGGCACGCTCAGCGCCACCACGCCAAGCCCTGGCCGCAGCGGCTGGGTGGGGCCGCCCGTGCCACGGCGCAGCCAGGGAAAGTCTTCGCTGCTGCGCTCGGGGCAGCGGCGATCCCACAGGCCGTCGGTATCGATGTGTACGGCCGGCGCTCCATTGCCGACACCATGCAGGCGCCGCGACAGCAGGCGGGCGAGCCCGTCTTCTGTGGAGGTCATTTCGTGCGGGTCGGGAGGATCCGCGGAGACCCAGGCGCAGGTGCCGCGCGTGGTGAAGGCGCCTGCCAGGCGGTCGGCTTGCTCCTGCGGCATGGATTCGATGAGGCGGGTGAGCGTCACCGTCTGGCTGAGGGCCTGCCCGCGCACGATGCCCGCCACCACGGCGTCGTGCTCGTTCTGGAGGACGAGCACCAGGAGCACCTGCGCCAGCGCCAGCGTCGCCACCAGCAGCAGCACCAGACGCCCCGCGAGGCTGCCCGGCCAGAGGAACCGCAGCAGCCCCTTTAGCCGGCCACTCACGCCTCCACCTCCACCGGCGCAGCGAAGACGTAGCCATCGCCCCACACGGTCTTGATGAGGGCGGGGTTCTGCGGGTCGCGCTCGATCCGGCGCCTCAGGCGGCTCACAAGGTTATCGATGCTGCGGTCGAACACCTGGGCCGGTCGGCCAGCGGTGATGTCCAGCAACTGGTCGCGCGAGAGCACCACCGAGGGGCGGGTGACGAAGGCGAGCAGCAGGCGGAATTCGGCGCTGCCGAGCCGCACATCATTGCCGGTCTCGTCCAGGAGCACGCGCCGGCCGGGATCGAGCTGCCAGCGGTCGAAGCGGTAGAGCGCCGGCTCCCCCTGCTGCGCCCGTGCCGGCCCCTGCGCCCGCCGCAGGATGGCGCGGATGCGGGCGAGCAGCTCGCGCGGATTGAACGGCTTGGTGACATAATCGTCTGCGCCCAGTTCCAGCCCGACGATCCGGTCCGTCTCCTCCGCCACCGCGGTGAGGAGCACGACGGGAATGTCGCTGGCCTGCCGCAACTGGCGGCACAGGGTGAGCCCGTCCTCGCCCGGCATCATGATGTCGAGCACCACGAGGTCGAAGGTCCCGGTGCGCATCTGCTGGCGCATGTCCACGCCGCCGGATGCGACGCTGACCCGAAAGCCGTTCCGTGTGAGGTATTTGGCCAGGAGTTCGCGGATCTCGCGATGATCGTCGACGACGAGGATGTGCGGCGTGCGTTCCATTTTGCCGTTGGGCTGCCGTTCTCTGGGATGCGGGCGCCGGCCGCGTGCCCTTCCGGCGTGACTTGAGCCGACAGGTCCAAGCCCCGCCACCGCGAAATTGTATCCAACTGTATCAGCGCCGCCGCATGGGACGAACATTTACGAAGCGACCGCGGCCGGACAAATTTTCCCGACGCGGATGAGGCATGAACATCCGCAACGAACCCGTAGCCAGACCGCCCCGCGCGTCCAGCCAGCACGCTCAGGTTCCGTCTGGAGTTGCACAGATGTCGTTTGCCGCCGTGCGCCGCACGCTGATCCTTCTCCATCGCTGGATCGCGCTGATCCTGACGCCCATCTTCCTCGTCATCATTCTGACTGGCGCGGTGCTGTCTTTCCGCCCTGTTCTCAATGATTTGCAGGGACCGCGCCCCGGCGGTGTCGTGGACGTCGCCGCCCTGAGCCAGCTGGTCGGGACCATCGAGAAGGCGGGACAACCCGGCGGGATCAGCGTGGCTGAGGGTGGCCGCGCGCTTCAGGTCATGTCTCAGGACCCGTCGGTCGCCGGCCGCTGGGACATGGCCACCGGCGCCCACACCCCTGCCCCGGCCGGCGGCATCGACATCTTCCGCACGGCGGAAGGATTGCACAAGACGCTGCTGCTGGGCCTCGGCATCGTCGTGGAGGTAGCGAGCTTCCTGATGCTCGGCATCATGGTGGCGGGGCCCTTCCTGGCCTGGCTGCGCTTCCGCAACAGCCTGATGGGTTGGCACGCTGCCGCGGGCTGGCTCCTGCTGCCGCTCACGCTGACATCGCCGGTGACGGCGGTGATGCTCTCGCTCCACATCGGCACCGGGTCGCGGCCTGAACTGCCGCGGACCAAGCGCCCGGTGACCATCAGCCAGGCCCTTGCCATTGCCGGACGCGATCTCGACCTGAACCGCCTCGCCGGTGCCCGACGGTTCCGCGGCGGCACGGTGATGCTGCAGATCGCTCCGGATGCCGCGGGCCGGAACGGGGGTGGCTTTGTGGTCACCGATACCGGCGTAACGCCGCTCGTCGGCGGGCCGGGCCTCGTCAAGCAGATCCACGAGGGCACCTGGGGCGGGGCATGGTCGGGCGCCATCAATTTCGGAATTTCACTGGTTCTTCTGGGCCTTACAGTCAGTGGCCTCTGGTCCTGGGTTCGGCGCAAGGCGCGTAACCGGGTGCGGCCGGTGGCGGCGGGGGGCGACATTCTCGTCGCGCACGCCAGCCAGACCGGCACCGCCATGCGCCTTGCGGGGGCAGTGTTCGAGGGTCTGATCGCGGGCGGGGAGAAGGCGACGCTTGCGCCCCTCGGCGGGCTGAAGCCAGCCGGTATCGCGCGTTTTCCCCTCGTGCTTATCGTCGCCTCCACCACCGGCGAAGGCCAGGTGCCGGACGGCGCCCGTGCGCTGCTCAGGCAGCTGAAATCCTTCAACCTCAAAGGGCTACGCTTCGCGATGCTCGCCCTCGGCGACCGCAGCTACGCCCATTTCTGCGGGGGTGGCCAGCATCTCAGGCAGGCTCTGCTAGCCGCCGGGGCGGTCGAAGCGCTGCCGCTCCGGGAGGCGGATGGCGAACCCTCCGGCGTCTTCATGGCCTGGGTGGATGCGGTGCGCAGCGAACTGGCGCTGAATTGCGCCATCGCCGGCCTCCCCCCGATCTCGCCGCCACTCGCCCTTACGGTCGCCGGCCGCCAGCGCCTCGATGTGCCGGGCACAGGTAACACTCAGGAAACATGGCGTATTTTCCTGGAGGGGGCGGACGAGCTCGCGTTCCGTCCCGGCGATCTGGTGCGCATCGCCGCAGGGACGGGGGAGCGGCCGCGCTCCTATTCGGTGGGCAGTTCCAGCCGGGTCGATCCGGGCCGCATCGCGCTGACCGTCCGGCTCCATGACTGGACCTCGGAAGATGGCGCGCAACGGCTCGGGCGTGTCTCCGGGTTCCTGCTACGCGAGGCAGAGCAAGGGGTTACGGTCGAAGCCCGGCTCGATCCCCACCCCGGGTTCAACCCGCCGGCGGACCCGTCGTGGCCCATCATGATGATCGCCGCCGGCTCCGGCATCGCCCCCTTCCCCGGCTTCATCGCGGAGCGCCGCGCCTCGGGGCGAGCGGGGCCGGCGTGGCTGATCTTCGGCAACCGCCATCGTGACGGCGATTTCCTGTGGCGCGATGTGTTCGAGACGGCGCTGGCCGACGGCACGCTGACCCGCATGGATACTGCATTCTCGCGCGATCCGGACGATGGCGCGCGGGTGCAGGACCGGCTCCGGGAGCACGCTGCGGAGGTATTTGAATGGCTCGTTGAGACGAAGGCCATCGTCTATATCTGCGGTCGCCGGGCCATGTCGGACGCGGTGCTGGAGGCCCTTGCGGAGGTGCTCGTGGCGGAAGGCGGGCTGAAGGCGGAGGCGGCGCGCGCGGAGATCGGACAGTGGGTCGCCGAGGGGCGGGTTCGCGTGGACACGTTCAACTGATGGCCCATATTGGCGCAGTTTCACCGGGTTGCCGGTGGGTGTCAGGCCGGCATTCGGTAGAGGTTCAGGTCGAGGTTCGGATTCGGGGCGGGAAGGCAGGTTGCGCGTGCATCGTCTAGACGGCCAATTTTGCCTGACGCCTGCCTCGCCGGCCGGTGGTCGCCCGCTCGCCAGACCCATCCGGGCGACGTTGGGTGTCCTCCTCGCCGTCATGCTCTCCGCCTGCGCGGTCGGGCCGGAATACGACACGCCGGAGCTGACCCTCCCCGGCCATTGGGGGGCGACGGCGAAGACGGGGGAGCCGGCACCGCAGCTCAAGGCGTGGTGGCGGCGCATGGGCGATCCCATGCTCGATGCGCTGATGACGGAAGCGGTCGCCGGCAATCTCGACGTGGCCACCGCCAAGGCCAATGTGCGGGCCGCCCGCGCCTCCTACCACCAGCAGATGGGAACGCTGTTCCCGCAGATCACCGGCAACGCCTCCGGCACGCGGGGCGACAGCGGCGGCGGGGTCAGCCCCAATGGCGACATCACCGTGTCCAACGGCTACGGCCAGTACCAGGCCGGCCTCGACGCCAGCTGGGAGATCGACCTGTTCGGCGCCAACCGCAGGGGGGTGGAGGCGGCGGCCTACAATGTGGATGCGGTGGTCAACAGCCTCGACGCCGTGCTGCTGACGCTGGTGGGGGATGTCGCCTCCTATTATGCGGACGTGCGCGGCTATCAGGCGCAGATCGCGTTGGCGCGCCGCACCGCCGCCTCGCAGAAGGAGACGGAAGCGCTGACCCGGCGCAAGCTCGATGCCGGCGCCGCCTCCGCCGTGGACCTTGCCAACGCCTCCGGCCTCGTCGCCTCCACCGAGGCCAACATCCCGGAACTGGAGGCCTCCCTCGCGGCGGCCATCCACCGCATCTCCGTGCTCACCGGCCAGCCGCCGGCGGCGCTCATGCTGCGGCTGTCGCGGGTGAAGCCCGTGCCATCGCCGCGCCTGCCGGTGCCGCGCGGCATTCCCGCCGACGTGCTGATCAACCGCCCGGACGTGCGCGCGGCCGAACGGCAGCTCGGCCAGTCCACCGCCCTCATCGGGCAGGCGGAGGCGAACCGCTATCCCGCCATCAGCCTCACCGGCAACATCGACGCCACCGGCTCACGGCTCGGCGATCTTGGCCGCGCCTCGTCCATCAGCTGGGCATTCGGGCCGACGCTCACGGTGCCGATCTTCACCGGCGGCCAATTGAAGGCGCTGGTGGACCTCGCCGAGGCCAATCGTGATGTCTCCTTCATCGCCTACAGGGCGAGCGTGCTCACGGCGCTGGAGGATGTGGAGAACGCCTCCGTCTCCCTCTCCCAGCAGCGCCTCAAGACCGGCAAGCTGACCATCGCCGTCACCTCCTACCGGGAGGCGGCACGGCTCTCCCGCACGCTCTACGAGAACGGCTCCACGAGCTTCCTCGACGTGCTCACGGCGGAACGCTCGCTCTATGCGGCCGAGACGCAGCTCATCCAGAGCCGGGTCGCGACCACCAAATATTACATCGCCCTCAACAAGGCGCTCGGCGGCGGCTGGGACGGAGGGGTCGACACCTCCCGGCCGGAGGTGGTGGACCAGAACACAGGCCCCCACTTCGCCCGCATCGCGCCGCTCGCGCGCCCTGACGGGAGCGTCCAGCCATGACGGTGCTGCCGTGAACGCCTTGCCCCCCCTCGAAGAAACCCGCGCCGCGCCCGCCGCCACCACCCGGCCGAAGAAGAAGCCCCGCCGGCTGTGGCGCTGGGGGCTGCTCGCGCTCCTCATCGCCGCCGGCGCCTATGGCTACAGCCGCTACACCGCCCCGGTGCCCGGCGCCGGGCTGATGACCGCGCCGGTCACCCGCGGCAACCTGGAGGAGACGGTGCTCGCCTCGGGCACGCTGAAGCCTTCCAACCTCGTGGCGGTGGGCTCGCAGGCCTCCGGCCGCATCATCGCCATCAAGGTGAAGCTGGGGGACCAGGTGAAGAAGGGCGATCTCATCGCCCAGATCGATTCCGTCACGCAGGAGAACGCTTTGCGCACCGCCGAGGCGGCGCTGGCCAACACCCGCGCGCAGAAGGCGGAGAAGGAGGCGACCCTCGTGCTGAACGAGCAGACCCTCGCCCGCCAGAAGACCATGGTGGCGCAGAAGGCGGTCTCCCAGGCGGATTTCGAGGCGGCAGATTCCGCCGTGAAGGTGACCCGCGCGCAGCTCGCGGCGCTCGATGCCCAGATCATCTCGGCGCAGGTGGCGGTGGACACCGCCCGCGCCAATCTCGGCTACACGCAGATCACCGCCCCGGCCGACGGCACCGTGCTCGCCCTCGTGGCGCAGCAGGGCCAGACGCTGAACGCCACGCAGACCGCGCCCACCGTCGCCATCCTCGGCCAGCTCGACGTGATGACCGTGCGCGCCGAGATTTCCGAGGCCGACATCATCAAGGTCGCGCCCGGAATGCCCCTGTGGTTCACCGTGGTGGGCGCGCCGGACGAGCGGCACAACGCCAAGCTCGGCTTCATCGAGCCGGCGCCGGAGAGCCTGAAGAACGACAGCAGCTTCTCCACCACCAGCAGCAGTTCGTCGTCCTCCTCGTCGTCCTCCACTACGTCCTCGGCGATCTACTACATCGGCGTGTTCGATGTGCCGAACCCCAAGGGCCGGCTCAGGACCTACATGACGCCCGAGGTCCACGTCATCCTCGGCCGGGCCGAGAACGTGCTCACCGTGCCCTCCACCGCGCTGGAGCGGGCCGGCAAGGGCTGGCGCGTGCGCGTGCTGCATGGCGACGGCACGGTGGAGCGCCGCCCGGTGGAGGTCGGCCTCAACGACAAGGTGACGGCGGAGATCCGCTCCGGCCTCGCCGAGGGTGAACGCGTGGTGACGGGCGAGGCCGTGGCCGGCGTCGGCGGCAGCGGCGCCGGCGGGCCCCCGCGCCGCCCGCCCATGGGCGGGCTGTGAGGAGGCGCCGGCATGAACGTGTCTCTTCCTCCGCCCCCGGCGGAAACCGGCGAGGCGCCGCTCATCCAGCTCAAGGGCGTGTGGCGCGAATATCCCTCCGGCGAGGGCACCATTGCCGCGCTCAAGGGCATCGACCTCGACATCGCCCGCGGCGAAATGGTGGCCATCGTCGGCGCCTCCGGCTCGGGCAAGTCCACGCTCATGAACATCCTCGGCTGCCTCGACCGGCCCACCTCCGGCAGCTACCGCGTCAGCGGCAAGGAGACGGCCGCGCTGGAGCCGGACGAGCTGGCGGCGCTCAGGCGCGAGCATTTCGGCTTCA
>JAYSCE010000171.1:0-8452 GCA_041915035.1 Xanthobacter sp. | reverse complement strand
CGGAGAAGACCCAGCCGTTGGGCAGGTGATAGCTGAGCGCGCCGAGCATCATTGGAATGAGCAGGATGGCGACCTGCCGGGCATAGACGCCGCCGATAAGCAGCAGGCCGCCCACGATCTCGATGGCGATGAAGGGAATGGCGAGGGCGCCGGGCAGGCCCATCTTGCTGGACAGAAAGCCGGCGAAGCCGGGAACGGTGAAGATGAAGATCTTCATCAGGCCGTGCGAGAGCCACATGATGCCGAGGGCAAGGCGGAGTATGAAGAGGCCATAGGGAGCGGTGCGGGTGTCAACCATGGGAGTGAACTCCGGTTTGAGGTGACACAACATCTAGCTTTCGCGCCGATGCACGGCCATACTCAGAAAAACCAGATCAAGTTTGCATCTACGCAATTCACTTTCCTGAAGGTCGCCGCTCCATGATTCCGTGGGACGATTTCCGGCTGGTCCGGGCCATCGCCGAAACCGGCTCCCTGGCAGGTGCCGCCGAGCAGTTGGCGGTCAACCATTCCACCGTCTTCCGCCGCCTCGGCACGCTGGAGCAGCAATTGGGCGCCCGCCTGTTCGAGCGGGCGCGGGCGGGCTATGTGCCGACCCCCATGGGCGAGGAGATGGTGCGCCTCGCAGAGCACATGGCCGACGAGGTGCTGGCGGTCGAGCGCCGCATCACGGGACAGGACCTGCGCCCCTCCGGCGAACTGCGCGTGACCACCAACGACACGCTGCTGGTGCACATGCTCACCCCCATCTTCGCCTCGTTCCGGCAGGCTTATCCGGAAATCCGCCTGGACGTGGTGATCTCCAACCAGTCGCTCAGCCTCTCGAAGCGCGACGCGGACGTCGCCATCCGCGCCAGCGACCGGCCGGGCGACACGCTTGTGGGACGGCGCATGGCATCCATCGCCTGGGGCATCTATGGCAGCGCGGCGCAGGACATCGCCGGCCCGCTCGATCCGGCGGACCTGAGGCGCCACGACTGGATCGGCTTCTCCGACAATCTCGGCGCCATCAAGCCCGCCAAATGGCTGCGCGAGCGGGTGGGCGAGGAAAAGATCATCTATCGGGTGAATACGGTGCTCGGCCTTGCCGAGGCGGCGGCGGCGGGCATGGGGCTGGCGCTGCTGCCCTGCTTCATCGCCGCGGTCACGCCTGGCCTCGTCCAGTTGATGGGGCGGCAGGCGGAGCTGGAGTCAGGTCTGTGGCTGCTCACCCATCCCGACATCAAGGCCACGGCGCGGGTGCGCACCTTCATGGAGCACGCGGGCCGCGAGATCGGCAAGCTCCGGGGGCGGATCGAGGGCATCGAGGACCAGCCCGCGGCAGCCGTGGGCTGAGGAGGCGCAGGAAGGCAATCCTCAGTCAGCGGAAGCTTCAGCCGGGCCGCGACGGGACTTGGAGCGGCGCGAGGCCACCTGCTGGCCGTCGCCGCTCGTGCCGACGAATTCGCACCACATGGTCTGGATGCCGGCGAGCGAGCCGCGGAAGGAGTTCTGCCCGGTCTTCACCAGATCGAAGCAGGGCTCGAAGGTCATGCCCTTCACGAAGCCGCAGACATTCTCGCCGCGCACGCGCAGCGTGTTGGGCGGCAGGCGGACAAAGCGCGGCGGCGCGTCGCGCAGGGTAATCATGCCGGCGACGGAGCCATCGGCATAGACGCGCCCGGCGCCCTTGGAGCCTTCAAAGCAGGTGAACGAGAAGGTGCGACCGACCACGAACTCGCGCGCCTGGTCGGCCGAGAGCTGCTGCTGGGCGGCGGCGGGTGCCGACGCCAGTGCGGCCGGGAGGAAAGCGGCAAAGCCCAAGGCCGCGACGACGATGCTGCGCATGGCTTGTTCGCGATTGTCCATTTGATCTTCGTTCACGTTGCGCAGACACCCCCGGTTGTTGTCAAGGCCGGGAACAGTCAGGGAACACCGGAGCGGTGCGCACGATGCCGAATCTTCCGGCACCGTGTTCCCAGAGTCGCGCTCAGACGGTTACCGGCCGGTGAACAGGACGTTCCCTTATGGGCAGATTGATGGCCGCCGACGCAAAGGAGAGCGCGACGGACAGCCACCAGAGCCAGTCATAGCTCTTGGTCGCCTCATAGATCTCTCCGCCGAGATAGACGCCGAGGAAGCCGCCCACCTGATGGGAAAAGAAGGCGAAGCCGTAGAGCATGGCCATGTAGCGGGTTCCGAACATGAGCATCACGAGGCCCGAGGTGGGCGGCACGGTCGAGAGCCACAGGAAGCCCATGGCGGCGCCGAACACGTAGCAGCTCGTGGCCGTGATCGGCGACAGGATGAATGCCGCGATGGCGATGCCGCGCCCGGCATAGATGAGCGACAGCAGCACCTTGCGCGACATGCGGTTGGAGAGGTAGCCGGCGGTCAACGAGCCGAGGATGTTGAACAGGCCGATCAGCGCCAGCGTGTAGGCGCCCACCGACAGGCTCATGCCCTTGTCCACCAGGAAGGCCGGCATGTGCACGGTGACGAAGGCCAGCTGGAACCCGCAGGTGAAGAAGCCGAGCACCAGCAGCACATAGCTTGGATGCCTCAGCGCCTCGTTCAGGGCCGCGCCGATGGTCTGCTGCGGCGCCTGGGCTGTGCCGGCCGCAGACGGCGCTGCCGGACGGGTCGCCAGCGCCAGCGAGAAAGGCAGCACGATCAGCAGCGATGCGCCGAACACCAGCAGCGTCTCGTGCCAACCGATAGTGTCCATCAGTCCGCGCGTGAGCGGCGGGAACAGGAACTGGCCGAACGAGCCGGCCGCCGTGGCGAGGCCGAAGCCGAGCGACTTCCATTCATTGGGCAGCAGCTTGCCGAACGCCGCCAGTACGAGGTTAAACGATGCCGCCGACAGGCCAAAGCCGATGAGCACGCCGGCCGACAGGTGCAGCAGGCCGGGCGTCGTCGCATAGGCCATCAGCGCGAGGCCGGCGGCATAGATGAGCGCGCCGCAGCACAGCACCCGCACAGTGCCGAAGCGATCGGCCAGCGCCCCGGCGAAGGGCGAGCCCACGCCCCACAAGAGGTTCTGGATGGCGACGGCAAAGCCGAAGACGTCGCGGCCCCAGCCGAACTCCTGCGACATGGGCAGCAGGAACAGGCCAAACACCGAGCGCGGCCCGAAGGTGAGGAGGGCCACCGCCGAGCCGGCAATGAGGATGAGGATGGCTGGAACGGCGCCGCTCCGGCCGGAGGCGGCGGGCGGGGAGGACGGGGCGGACATCGGGGTCGTCTCGCGTTGGGGGATGCACACGGGCGGTGCACGTTGCCCCCATTCTACGAGCAGCCAACGTCCTTTGGAAAATCAATATTCGTCAACGCGCCCATGAGCCGCTCTCATGAATCAACCTCTCACTACCTCCGAAAATGAAAAGGCGGAGCGGCCGAAGCCGCCCCGCCCGATCCAGTCTCAGTCTCGCGCCAGTCAGCCGCGACGCGGGCCATCGGCATTCGGGCCGCCATGGGGGCCGTGATGCCAGCCGCCGCCCATGCCACCGCCCATGCCCCGGAACTGCTGGTGCAGCACCATGTTGAGGCGCTGCTTCTGCGCCGTGTCGAGGGTCTTGTAGAGCGGGTCCGCCGCATCGGCGATCTTGCGCAGATCGGCGGCACGGGCGTCCATGCGGTCGGCAGCCGTGCGCATTCGGGCGATGGGATCGGCGGGAGTGCCGGCCTGGCGCGCCTCGCGGGCGGCCTGGCGGTCGGCGGCCATCTGCTCGCGGCGCTGGGCCGCCTCCTTTGCCACGGACTTCAGCGTCTGCTCCACGCCCGGCCACAGCTTCTCCTGGTCGGGAGTCAGCTTCAGCGCGGTCTTGAGCGAGACGATGCGTGCGTCGGTGAGGATGGCGCGATCCTCGGCGGTCGGCTGCCAGCGGTGCGGCGCATCCCCCGCCACGTTGGTATTGGCGGCGTAGGTGGCCGCCGAGCCGGCGATCAGCGCAGCGGCGGTTGCGGCAAAAAGAGCGCGTTTCATTCGTGGGTCCTCCTTCAGGGACGAAGGAAGCATCGTCCCCAACCCCACGCCGGGCAACTTAAACTTCGGTAATAGACATCTTGATACAAGTTGTTGCAAATAGATTATTCGTGTGACTTACGTCACGACACGTTCCACATTCTGCCACAACTTTCAGGCAACGGCGCCAGGCTCGAATAGTATTTGCGTGCCGAGAGTCGAAATACCCTCCAAATCCCTCGCGTACCCGCGCCGTTCCATTTCGCAGCGCCAGGCCCCCGGGCCGCCAGAGATGCGGTAAAGGCAATATCCGCCGGCGCCGCGCTCATCCTGCGGCCCGGCCGAAGCGGACGGCACGCCCACCACCGGAATGGGACCGGCCGCGGAAGGGATGTAGCCGAGGGAGGCGCGGTGGTCGTGCCCGTGCAGCACCAGCTCCGCTCCCGCCTGTGCCAGCACCGCGCGCACCTCCTCCGCATCGCGCAGGTCGCGGTGGAAGGGGCGTTCACCGACCGGCGGATGGTGGATCATCACCACCCGGAACAGCCCTTCCGCTTTCAATTGCTCCAGGAGCGCCGAAAGCCGGCCGAGCTGCGCCCGCCCCGCCTTTCCGCTGGCGAGGAACACGGCGGTGGGTATGGCCGTGGAAACGCCCACCACCGCCACCTCACCGCGCCGCCTGACGTAGGGGAATGAATCCACGTCCATCGGCGTATGGGGATGGCTGTCGTCGCCCGCGAGGAAGGGTGCCCAATGCTCCAGGTGGTAGTGCATGGCCGAGCGGACATAGGCGTCATGATTCCCCGGCACCACGCTCACCTGTGCGGGCGGCCCGAGGGAGGCGAGGAAGGTGGCGCCGGTGTCGAACTCGGCTGGCAGACTGACGTTCACGAGGTCGCCGGTGACGCAGATATGGTCAGGCTGCTGGGCGAGGAGGTCTTCCGTGAGTGGCGCCAGCGTCGAGGCACCGAAATTGCGGCGCCGCGCGCCGATCCAGTTCATCATCCCGAAGAAGCGCTTGCCCAGAAGCTCGGAGATGCGCGCCTCCGGGATCGGGCCAAGATGCGGGTCTGAGAGGTGGGCGATCACGGGCATGAGGCGGACCTTGGTGCGGCGGGAATGCGGCGCTTATAGCAGATCGCGCCGCACCCGCTCCGGTTCCCGCGTGCGGTGCGGCAAGGCGCACGGCCCGGGCCGGGTTGATGTTGCCGAAGCCATCCCGCACCCTGCATGCTGCAATGCGTCGATGTCCTCAGGCCAATGGCGAGTGAAGTCCGTGCGTCACGTTTTCGTCCTCCTGCTTCTTGCTCTGGTCCTCTCCCCTGCCCTCGTGCGGCAGGCCAAAGCCTCCCAGGTGGTGGTGCGCGGAACCGAGATCCTGGTGGATGGCAAGCCCTTCATTCCCCTCGGCGCCAGCGGAGAGGCGCGCTTTGCGGAGTTGAAGGCCCTCGGCGCCAATACCATCCGGACCTACGGGCAGGAGCCCGGCGAGATTCTGGATGCGGCGCAGCGGGCGGGGCTGAAGGTCATCGTCGGCTTCTGGCTCGCCCATCCGCGCCTCGGCTTCAATTATGCTGATCGCGGCGCGGTGACGGCCCAGCTCGACGCCCTGCGCCACATGGTCGAGCGCTACCGCACCCATCCGGCGCTGCTCATGTGGGGGATCGGCAACGAAGTGGAGGTCGAGCTTCAGCCGGAGGAGGCCCAGGCCGTCTGGCCGGCCATCGAGGAGGCTGCGCGTCTCGTCAAGACGCTCGATGGCCAGCACCCGACCATGGCAGTGCTTGCCGAGGTGGGCCAGGACAAGGCCGCCATCCTCAAGGACAACGCGCCGGACATCGACGTGCTCGGCATCAACGGCTATGGCGACGGCCTCCTCACCGCCGCCGGCCGCGCGCGGGCACAGGGCTGGACAGGCCCCATCATTCTCACCGAGTTGGGCGCGCAGGGCCATTGGGACGCCCCGAAGGCCCCGTGGGGGGCTCCCATGGAGCCGACCTCCTCGGACAAGGCCACCCGCGTGCGGCGCTACCTGATGACCGCCAAGCAGGCGGGGGTCGGTGCCATGCCGTTCCTGTGGGGGCAGAAGCAGGAGGTGACGCCCTCCTACTATTCGCTGCTGCTGCCCACCGGCGAATGGACAGAGACGGTGGAGGTGATGGCCGATCTGTGGGGCGGGAAGGTGCCCGGCGGCCCCAACCGGGCGCCGCGCATCCTCGCGCTCTCCCTCGTCGGCCCCGCCCGCTTCCCCACCGACGGGCAGACCGTGGTGCGCCTCTCCGCCACCGATCCCGACGGCGATCCGCTCAAGGCCGAATGGCAGATCATGGCTGAGACCACCGCCCGCAGCGTCGGCGGCGATCCCGAGCCGGTGCCGCCGAGCTTCCCCGAGGGCCTGCACGACGCCGCGCCGACCGGCGTGCGCATCTTCGGCCTGCCGCCCGGCCGCTACCGCGTGTTCGTCACCCTGCGCGACGGGCGCGGCGCGGCAGCCACCGGCAACATCCCTTTCGAAGTCCAGTAGATCTTTTCAAAACGCCTTTTCAGCACAGCATTTTGCGGAGGATTTCATGCCCAGGATCGACCGTCTTCTGGTGGGAGAGGCTCTGGTGGGCGACGGCAACGAGGTGGCGCACATCGACCTCATCATGGGGCCGCGCGGTTCCTCGGCCGAGATCGCCTTCGTCAACGCCCTCACCAACAACAAGGACGGATTCACCGCGCTGCTCGCTGTGGTCGAGCCCAATCTGATGGTGAAGCCCGCCACCGTCCTCTTCAACAAGGTGACGATCAAGGATGCCCGCCAGGCGGTGCAGATGTTCGGGCCGGCGCAATACGCGGTTGCCAAGGCGGTGGCGGACTGCGTGGCGGACGGCATCATCCCCGTGGAGGAGGCCGACGACATCTTCATCTGCGTGGGGGTGTTCATCCACTGGGACGCCAGCGACGATGCGCGCGTCCAGGCCTTCAACCACGAGGCGACGCGCCTCGCCATCATGCGGGCGGTCAGTGGCGCACCAAGCCCGGCAGAGGCCGTGACGCGCCGCGATACGGCGCGTCACCCGCTCGCTGTAGACTGACCGCGCCGCGCCACGGCGACGGGCCGGCGCTGCGCAAGGCGCTATTGACCGCCGTCACCGCTCTCGTGCGACAGGTCAAGGGCGAGCCCGCGGGCGAACCAGGCGCCCGTGCCGGCGAGCGCCGCGCCGGCGAGAAATGCGAGGGCGGTCCAGTGCGCCGCGGCGAGGCAGATCCCCACCAGCAGGCCGGAGAAAGAGCAGGCCATGGCCACGATCATGACCGAGGCGCGCTCGCGCGCACCTGCGTCGCCCGCTGCCATGCCATGGGTCGTGAGCTGCCTGTGTGCCGTCAACTGCCCCAGCGAGCCCCCCGCAGGACCCGCAGAGGGCGGATGCGACCGCCCGTTTGATTGAAATGCCACGATCTTCCTCCCGCGCCGCCGACTGTCCGGCGGTCATTTGGAGGGATAGTAAAGCAGAAAAGCTTCACCTCTTCATCAGGCGGAGACGCTGCTGGCTAAATTTTTCTTGTCCTAGCGTCATTGCACTGCAGCAAAGGGCCGAGATGCGGGCGAAAAGCGAGCATCAGCATCGCGCCAGCGAACACGATGGCCGCCAGCGCCATGAAGCCGGCATCGAACCGCCCGGTCGCCTCCCGCACGAATCCAACGAGATAGGGCCCGGCGAAGCCGCCCAGGTTGCCCACCGAATTGATGAGGGCGATTCCCGCTGCCGCCGCCGTGCCGCGCAGGAACTGCGGCGGCACGGACCAGAACGGCCCCAGCGACGCATAGATGCCCATGGAGGCGAGCGAGATGGCGGCGATGGCGGCGAAATGCGTGGGCGCAATGACGCTGGCCGCGAGGCCCGCCGCCCCGGCGATCGCCGGCAGCGCAACATGGAGAACGCGCTCGCCTCTCAGATCGCTGTGGCGGCCCACCGCGAGCATGGCGAGGGCGCTCAGCGCATAGGGAATGATGAGGATCAGCCCGACCTCGTGTGTGGAATAGCCCATGGCGCGCACGATCTGCGGCAGCCACAGGCCGATGCCATAGAGCCCCACCACGAGGCCGAGATAGACGAGGCAGAGCACGACGACCCGCGCATCCTTCAGCGCCGGCAGCAGAGCCTCATGGGTGCCGGCGGGATGTGCCTGGTGCGCCGCATCATGGGCGGCATGGTCAGCGGCGAGACGCGCGGCGATGGCGGCCTTCTCGTCCGCCGACAGCCACCGGGCCTGATCCGGGCCATCCGGCAGCAGGGCGAGCACCACCAGGCCGAGCGCCACCGCCGGCAGGCCCTCGATGATGAACAGCCACTGCCACCCGGCGAGTCCGAGGAGCCCGTGAGTGTCGAGAATCCAGGCCGACAGCGGCGCCCCGAGCGCGCTGGAGATCGGCACCGCCGCCATGAACAGCGCCACGTAGCGGGCCCGCACCGAGAGCGGGAACCAGTAGCCGAGATAGAGGATCATGCCCGGCAGGAA
>JAYSCE010000170.1:5840-8460 GCA_041915035.1 Xanthobacter sp. | reverse complement strand
TCTCTTCCCGCCCCACGGCGCCGTCCGGGCGGCCCGGGGAGAAGGCGTAGCCGGCGCTGGTGGTGGCCAGCGCCTTGAAGCCGGCGGCCTCCAGATAGCGCGTCGTGCCCACGTCCCACGGGTTCGGCAGCACGAAGCAGCCGCTCTCGTGGAGCGTGCGGAAGGCGCGGCGCTTGTCTGTGGGCGAGGTCATGAGGGCAATCCCGTTCGCCGCCGGGGCGTGGCGGCGGGGTGGGAGATTAGGGCCGGGGCAGGCGGACGGGAAAGGACCGTCCACCCCGTCCGCATCGCGATCAGTGGTTGTCGCGCGGCACGCCCATGGTCTGGGCGATGTGCTGGTATTTCACGGCGGGCTTCAGCACCATGCCCTCGTCGAACTGGGCGACCATGGAGCGCTGGATCTCCTGCCACGGGGTCTGGCTCTCCGGCGCCTTGTAGCCGCCGTGACCCTGCAGGTCGGCGCGGCGCTGGGCGAGTTCCTCCGGCGAGATCAGGATGTCGGCGGTGCAGGTCTTGAGATCGATGCGCACCCGGTCGCCGGTCCGGAGCAGCGCAAGGCCGCCGCCCGCCGCCGCTTCCGGCGAGGCGTTGAGGATGGAGGGCGAGCCCGAGGTGCCGGACTGACGGCCGTCGCCGATGCACGGCAAGGCATGGATGCCCTTCTTCAGAAGGGCGGCAGGGGGCTGCATGTTCACCACCTCCGCGCCGCCGGGATAGCCCAGCGGGCCGGTGCCGCGGATGAAGAGCAGGGTGTATTCGTCGATCCCGAGCGAGGGGTCGTCGATGCGGTGGTGGTAGTCCTCCGGCCCGTCGAACACCACGGCGCGGCCCTCGAAGGCGTCCGGGTCGTTGGGGTTGGAGAGGAAGCGCGCGCGGAACTCCTCGGAGATCACCGAGGTCTTCATCACCGCATTGTCGAACAGGTTGCCGTGCAGCACGATGAAGCCGGCATCCTCCTTCAGGGGCGCGTCATAGGCCTTGATGACCTCGCGGTCCCAGGAGAGCTTGCCCTTGCAGTTCTCGCCCATGGTGCGCCCGTTCACGGTGAGCGCGCCCTCGTGGATCTTGCCCTGCTCGATCAGCTCCGCCACCACCGCCGGCACGCCGCCCGCGCGATGGAATTCCTCGCCGAGATATTCGCCGGCCGGCTGGAGGTTCACCAGCAGCGGGATCTTGTGGCCGACGGCCTGCCAGTCGTCCACGGTCAGCGGCACGCCCACATGGCGGGCGATGGCGTTGAGGTGGATGGGGGCGTTGGTGGAGCCGCCAATGGCGCTGTTGACGCGGATGGCGTTCTCGAACGCCTCGCGGGTGAGGATGTCGGAGGGTTTCAGGTCCTCCCACACCATGTCCACGATGCGCTTGCCGGTGTCGTAGGCGATCTGCCCACGCTCGCGATAAGGCGCCGGGATGGCCGCGCAGCCGGGCAGCGACATGCCGAGCGCTTCCGCCAGCGCGTTCATGGTGGAGGCGGTGCCCATGGTGTTGCAGTGGCCGACCGACGGGGCGGAGGACGCCACCACGTCCATGAACTCGTCATAGTCGATCTCGCCGGCGGCGAAGCGCTCGCGGTTCTTCCACACCACGGTGCCGGAGCCGGTGCGCTCGCCCTTCCACCAGCCGTTCAGCATCGGCCCGCCCGAAAGCACGATGGCCGGGATGTTCACGGTGGCGGCGGCCATGATGCAGGCCGGGGTGGTCTTGTCGCAGCCGGTGGTCAGCACCACGCCGTCGAGGGGGTAGCCGTAGAGGATTTCCACGAGGCCGAGATAGGCGAGGTTGCGGTCCAGCGCGGCGGTGGGGCGCTTGCCGGTCTCCTGGATGGGATGGACCGGAAACTCGAATGGCACGCCGCCCATGGCCTCGATGCCAGCGCGGACGCGGTGGGCGAGGTCCAGATGGTGGCGATTGCAGGGGGAGAGGTCCGAGCCGGTCTGGGCGATGCCGATGATGGGCTTGCCGGACTGCAATTCCTCGCGGGTGAGGCCGAAATTGAGGTAACGCTCCAGATAGAGCGCGGTCATGCCGGGATTGTCCGGATTGTCGAACCACAGCTGCGACCTGAGCTTCAGGCCGTGCTTCTCGGGCTGGTCACCCTTGCGCTCGATCGTTCCGTTTTTCCCCTGGTCGGCAGGACCGGACATGGCTTTCTCCGCTGTTCCAGCGTTCGGGTGCGCCGGATTTTAATCGATTTGATCGGCGGGATTTATGCGCCCGGCCGGCGCGGAAATCAATCCGGGAATGCCGGGCGCGCAGTGTGCAATGCACCCTTGGGAACCAGCCTATGCCCATGGTGCTCTTGCCTCGCCGCGCGAACCGTTTATCGGAGGAACGCTATCGAGGAGAGGTCATGAGCGAGATGCCCGCCGCCGCCGACATTCGCCCCGTCGCCACGCCCTTCGCGCGGCTTGCCGGGGTCGAGGTGACGCGCGGCGCGCGCACGGTCTTCTCCAATCTGAACCTCACCTTGTCCCAGCGGCGCATCGGCCTCATCGGCGACAACGGCTCGGGCAAGTCCACTTTGCTGCGCCTGCTCAACGGGCTGATCCTCCCGGATGCCGGGACGGTGACGGTGCAACGCCTCGACACCCGCCGCGATCGCCGCAAGCTGCCGGCGACG
>JAYSCE010000170.1:4438-5830 GCA_041915035.1 Xanthobacter sp. | reverse complement strand
TGGGCTTCGTGTTCCAGAATGTGGACCACCAGATCATCTTCCCCTCGGTACGGGAGGAGATCGCCTTCGGCCCCATCCAGCAGGGCACGCCCAAGGCCGAGGCCAATGCGGCAGCCGACCGGCTGCTCGCCCGCCACGGCTGCGCCGGCTGGGGCGAGCGGGCGGTGTCGGACCTCTCCGAAGGACAGAAGCAGCTCGTCTGCATCCTCTCGGCGCTGGCCGCCGGCCCCTCGGTGCTGCTGCTCGACGAGCCCTTTTCCAGCCTCGACCTCACCACCCGCCTCACCCTCGCCGCGCGCCTCGGGGCCCTCGACGTGACCCTGGTGATGGCGAGCCACGACGTGGATTTGTTCGCTGGCTTCGATCGCGTGATCTGGCTGAAGGGCGGCGAGGTGGCGGCGGATGGCGCGCCGGACGAGATCGTCCCGCTCTACGAGGCCGATGCGCGGGCCCGCGCCGAGATCGCGGTGGCGCGGCAAGCCGGGAGGGCGCTGCCGTGATCGCCGGCTATCTCTCCGGCCGCAGCCTGCTGCATCGCCTGCCCGCCGGGGTGAAGCTCATCGCGCTCGCGGTGCTCTCCGTGCTCATTGTGCCGCTGGACAGCCCGGTGCTGCTGGCCATGGCGCTCGCCGCCGTGCTCATCGTCTTTTCCAGCTTCGGCCGGCCGGGGCTCCGGCGCCTTGCCCAGTGGCGGAGCCTCCTGCCGCTGCTCGTTATCATCTTCGCGCTGCAGGTCTGGGCGGCGTCCGTCGAGGTGGCGGTGGCGAGCGTGCTGCGCATCGCGGTGATGGTGCTGCTCGCCGATCTCGTCACCCTCTCCACCCGCATGCAGGACATGATGGACGCGCTGGCGCTGCCCATGCGTCCGCTCAAGCGCTTCGGGCTCGATCCCGAGCGCCTCGCGCTGGCGGTGGCGCTGGTGCTGCGCTTCGTGCCGGTGCTGCTGGACACCTGGCGGGGCCGCGAAGAGGCCTGGCGGGCGCGCAGCCCGCGCCGACCGGGGCTGGCGCTCATCGGCGCCTTCTTCTCGGGCGCGCTCGTCATGTCGGATCAGGTGGCGGAAGCCCTCGATGCCCGCGGCTTCGGCGCGCCACGCCGCCCGCGCACCGCGCGCAAGCCCAGAATGTGAAAGGGGACAGGCCCATGGACACCCAGATCTTCGAGACGCGCACGCTGGTGCGCATCGCCCTCGTCGCCGCGCTCATTGCCGCGCTGGGCTTCGTGCCGCCCATCTATTTGCCCATCGCGGCGGGCGTGCCCATCACCGCCCAGAGCCTCGGCGTGATGCTGGCCGGCCTGCTGCTCGGCGCCCGCGCCGGGGCGGCGGCGGTGGGGCTGGTCGTGTTCGTGGTGCTGCTTGGCGCCCCGCTGCTCTCCGGCGGGCGCGGCGGT
>JAYSCE010000170.1:275-4420 GCA_041915035.1 Xanthobacter sp. | reverse complement strand
CATCGGCTACGTCGCCGGTGGCTATGTCACGGGTCTCGTGGCCGAGCGTCTCGCCGCACGCAACCTGCCGGCGCTGGCGACGGCGCTGATCGCCGCCGTCACCGGCGGCATCCTCACGGTCTATGCGTTCGGCATTCCGGGCGTGGCGGTGATGGCCCATATCAGCCCCCTGAAGGCGCTCATCGGCGCGTCCGTGTTCGTGCCGGGTGACCTCATCAAGGCGGTGGGCGCCGCCGTGCTCGCCACCACGGTCCTGCGCAACTGGTCGATCGCGGCGCCGCACCGGCCGTGAGCATCACGCGCCACCTCGCCCGTCACGCTCTGGAGCGGCCGGAGGCGCCGGCCCTCACCTGCGCCGGCGAGACGCTGACCTACGCCGCCCTCGACGCGCTGGTGGCGCGCTGCGCGACGCGGTTCGCGGCCGCACCGGCCGGCGGCATCGGGCTGGATCTGCCCAATGGCGCGGCCCTTGCCATCCTGTTCCTCGCCGCTGCCCGTGCGGGGCGGGAGGCGCAGATCCTCGATCCCGGCTGGCCGGAGGCCCAGCGCCTTGAGGTGCTGGAGCGGGTCAAGCCCGGCCTGATCGTGAGCGTGAAGGCGGGCGACATCTGCCTCGCGCCGGGGCAGGGCGCGGCGGGGCTCGCCGAGGCGATCGGCGCGGGGCCGGCGGGGGCGATCACCGAGCCCGACCCGGATTTGCCCTTTTATGTGGGCTTCACCTCCGGCTCCACGGGCCTGCCCAAGGGCTATCGCCGCGCGCACCATTCGTGGACCGCGAGCTTCGATGCGGACACCGTGGAATTCGGCATCGGCGCCGAGGACGTTATCCTCGCCCCCGGCGCGCTCACCCACTCGCTCTTCCTCTATGCGCTGGCGCGCGGCATCGATGCCGGGGCGCATGTGCTGCTCGCCCCTCACTTCCGCCCGCGCATCACCGCCGAGCTGGCCCGGACCCAAGGCGCCACGGTGCTCTATGGCGTGCCGACGCAGATCGCGCTGCTGCTGGACCATCTCGCCGCCGAGGGCGAGAGCCTGCCGGGGCTACGGCTCGTGCTGTGCTCGGGTGCCAAATGGCCGCCGGGGCGGCGGCAGATGCTCGCGCGTCTCATGGCCAACGCCGCCTTCGCCGAATTCTACGGCGCCTCGGAACTCTCCTTCGTCACCGTGGCGAAGGAAGCGGAGAACGTCCCGGCCGCCTCGGTGGGCCGCGCCTTCGCGGGCGTGCGGCTCGCCATCCGCGATGCGGCGGGGCGGCGGCTGCCGGCGGGGCGGACGGGGCGGGTGTTCGTGGCCAGCCCCTTCCTGTTCATGGACTACGCCACCGGCGACAGCCCCGATCTCTTCGTGAGCGGCGACGAGGTGAGCGTCGGCGACATGGGCTATCTCGACGATGCGGGCTTCCTGCATCTCGTGGGCCGGTCGCGGCGGATGATCGTCACCTCCGGCAAGAACCTCTTTCCCGAAGAGGTGGAGCGGGTGCTGGAGAGCCACCCCACCATCGCCGCCGCCGCCGTGCTGGGGGTGGCCGATGGCAAGCGCGGCGAGCGGCTGGTGGCGTTCCTCTCGCTCGCCGAGGGTGAGGCGCCCGCCCGCGCGGACCTCATCGGCTTTCTCAAATCCCGCCTGCCCCTGTTCAAGGTGCCGCGCCTCTATGCGCGGGTTACCGACTGGCCCATGACCCCAACCGGCAAGACGGACTTCCCCGCCATCGCCACCTTGTGGCCCGAGCGCTGCGAGCTTCTGCCATGAGGGTCGCGCTCCTCGCCGCCAAGCGCACGGCGGTCGCCCCGCGCGGCGGCGCCTTCCGCGACGTGCCGGCCCCGGCGCTGGCGGCGGCGCTGATCGGCCCGGTGCTGGCGGCGGCCGGTGTGGCGCCGGAGAATGTGGACGAGGTGATCCTCGGCAATGCCTTGTCCGGCGGCGGCAACACGGCCCGCGTCGCGGCGCTCGCGGCAGGGCTGCCCGAGAGGGTGCCGGCCCTCACCCTCGACACCCAATGCTGCTCGGGCCTCGATGCCATCCGCCTCGGTGCAGCGCGCATCGCGGCGGGGGAGGCGCGCTATGTGCTGGCGGGTGGGGCGGAGAGTTTCAGCACCGCGCCGCTGCGGGCCCATCGGCCGCGTGAGAAGGATGGGGCGCCGGATTTCTATCGCCAGCCCGCTTTCACCCCTTGGCCGGAGCGCGAGATCGCCCTCGACGCTTCCGCCGCCGGCATGGCTGCGGCGGAAGGCATCTCCCGCGCCGAGCAGGAGGTCTTCGCGGCCGAGAGCCACCGCCGCGCGCTCGCTGTGCTGCCGCCCGAGGGCGAGATCGCGCCGGTGGCGGGGCTTGCTGCAGATGCCTTCGCGCGGCGCCTCTCGCCGGCGCTGATGGCGCGGCTGCCTGTGCTGGCGGGCGATGCGGCCCATGGCGTCACCGCCGCCACCATCGCGGTGGAGGCGGATGCGGCCGGCCTCGTGCTGCTCGGTCCGGCGCAGGCGGGGGACGTGACGATTGCCGGGAGCCTCGCGCGCGGCGGTGACCCGCTGGTGCCCGCGCTTGCCCCCATCGCGGCGGTGGAGGCCCTGTGCGCCCGCCTCTGCATCGCCGCATCCGACGTGGAGCATGTGGAGCTGATGGAGGCCTATGCGGCGCAGGCCCTCGTGGCCATGCGGCGGCTCGGCCTCGACCCGGCGCGGGTCAATGCGGGGGGCGGCGCATTGGCGCGGGGCCATCCCATCGGCGCGTCGGGTGCAATCCTGGCGGTACGGGGCTATCATCGGCTGAGAGCGATGGAGACAGGCCGCGCGCTGTGCGCCATCGCCGGCGCCGGTGGCATCGCCACCGCCTTGATGCTGGACCGGGACGGAACCGGCCCGGCGTGCGACCGTTGAGCCCGGGTTCCGGAGCAAAATTGCCCATGCTGGATGTCGCGTCTCCCCATGACGAACGCCTGCCCCCGCCCCGCGCTCCGGGAGACGCGCTGGCGGATGCCTTGGCCGCGACTCTCGAGACCGTGGCCGCTGCGGTGGCCGATCCCGACCCCGAGGAGATGGTCCACGACGCCCGCAAGGCCATGAAGCAATATCGCGCGCTGCTCCGCCTCATTCCCGGCGACGATGCGAAGGCCGAGCGCCGGCGCACGGCGGAGGTGGCGCGCGCGCTGTCCGGCGCCCGCGACCAAGTGGCGGCCCGCGATGCGCTGGAGGTGATGGCCAAGGGCGGCTTTCTGCTCGCCTGCGACCAGACCGACGCCGCGGCGGCGCTGGGCGAGGACGCTGCCGAAGATGGCGGCGAGCATCGCGCGACGCTGGGCGGCTTCCTCGTTTCCGCCCGCACCCTCCTCGCCGAGACGCTGGCGGCGCAGGCGCGGGAGGCCGACGTGCCAAAGGGGCTCGTGAAGGCCTACAAGCAGGCCCGCCGCGCCCCCTTCGACACGCCGGAGGCCATGCACGAGGCGCGCAAGCGCGTGGTGACCCACCGCTATCAGATGAGTTTCCTCGCCGAAGCCTTCGGCCATGGCGCCAAGCGCGCCCGCGCGGCGCAGCGGTTGCGCGATCTGCTCGGCGCCTATCAGGACATCGAGACCCTGCGGCCCATGCTGGATGCGGCAGGCGCGGCCCTGGAGGACGGCACCCGTGAGCGGCTCGGCCTCGCCATGGACCGGGCGCAGAAGCGGCTGCGCAAGCGGGCGTTGCGGCAGCACGCGGCGCTGTTTCGACACAGCGCCAAGGCCTTCCGCGCCACCTGCCGGGAGCAGGTTGGCGCGGCGTCGGATTGACGCGCATCATTGCCGGCCCGGCCTCGGCGCGGCCTGATCGTCATCAAAGCGCCGCGAGAAGCGGTAAAAGCTGAGGCAGCAAGAGCTTGAGCGTAAGGCTCGGCGCTGGACCCGTTCCGGGCCCATGTCAGCCCTGTGTTCCAATCCCGGGCGCCTCCGCGCCCTGAAGAGATCGGCCGATGGTCAACGTGCCCGCCAATTCGCCCCGCATCCAGCCCCAGACCGTGGGTGGCGCGGCCGTCGCCGCACCGGGACCTGCCCCCGCGCCCGCCCTGCCCGCGCAGGATACGCCGGCATCTGCCGCCGATCTGGCGCGCGCCGCCATGGATTTCTCCAAGCTGCCGGAGGCCGGGCGCCTGTTCGCGCAGGCGTGGGCGCGCATGGC
>JAYSCE010000170.1:0-228 GCA_041915035.1 Xanthobacter sp. | reverse complement strand
GGATTTCGAGCACGGGCCGGGGCCGGAAGCGCTGCGCGCGGTGGACCGCGCCGCCGCCGCGCTCTCCGCCCGCGTCACCTCCGGCCTGTCGCCCACCGCGCTCAGCCTGTCCGTGATGGATTGGTGGATGCACCTTGCCGCCGCGCCGGGCAAGCAGGCGGAACTGGCGCTGAAGGCGTGGCGCAAGGCGGCGCGCGCCGCCCAGTCCTACGACCAAATGCGCCGATT
>JAYSCE010000169.1:0-8541 GCA_041915035.1 Xanthobacter sp. | reverse complement strand
AGGTCGGCGACCAACGCGCGGACCTGATCGGGGTCCGCCACGTTGCGGGCGAACAGGATGAAGCCCCAGGGCTCCGCATCCCGGAAGAAGCTGCGCTCGGTGGCCGAGAGGTTCGGGCCGGCACAACCGGCGATGAAGGCGCGCGACGTCATGTCTCCGGCCTATAAGCGGGGCCCGGCGGCGTCAAGCGCGCCTGCGGCACCGCTTCCGCCTCTCCCCTCGCAGATTTTGCCCCGGCCTGTCGGCCGTGGTCATACTCGCGCGTCCTCGTCGTGACCCTAGGGAGCCCCACCGATGATGTACGCCATCCTTTGTTACCATGAAGAAGACGTGGTCTGTTCCTGGACCCAGGAGCAGGACGACGCCGTGATGGCGAAGATCGCGGCGGTTCAGGAGCGCCTCACCAAGGCCGGCAAGATGGGGGCGTCCCTCCGCCTCCTGCCGACCACCGCGGCGACCACCCTGCGCAAGACGCAGGACGCCCCCCTCGTCATCGACGGCCCCTTTGCCGAGACCAAGGAGCAGTTGCTGGGATTCTATCTCGTCGATGCCACCGACCTCGAGGACATGCTCTCGATCGTCAAGGATCTTTCGGAGGTCAATCCCGGCGCCACCTATGAGATCCGGCCGGTTCGCGCCTTCTTCCCCGACCGGCGTGTGGCCGAGGTGGACCAGAAGACCGGCACATGAACACCGCTCCCCTTTCGGATCCGGACTGGATCAACGGCACCCTCACCGCCGCCCGGCCGCAGGCGGTGGCGGCGCTGCTGCGCTATTTCCGCGATCTCGACACGGCAGAGGAGGCCTTCCAGGAAGCCTGCCTGCGGGCGCTACGCACCTGGCCGGTGAACGGCCCGCCGCGCGATCCCGCGGCCTGGCTCATCCTCGTCGGCCGCAACGCCGCTCTCGACGGGGTACGCAAGCGGGCGAAGCACGATCCCCTGCCCCCGGACGACCAGCTCTCGGACCTCGACGACGCCGAAGCGCCGCTGGCTGAGCGGCTGGACAATTCCCACTATCGCGACGACGTGCTGCGCCTGCTCTTCATCTGCTGCCATCCCGAATTGCCGGCGACGCAGCAGATCGCCCTCGCCCTGCGCATCGTCTCCGGCCTCACGGTGAAGGAGATCGCGCGCGCCTTCCTCGTCAGCGAGGCAGCCATGGAGCAGCGCATCACGCGCGCCAAGGGTCGCATCGCCCGGGCCGACGTTCCGTTCGAGTCCCCCGGTCCGGTGGAGCGCGCCGAGCGGCTGGGGACAGTGGCGGCCATGGTCTATCTCGTCTTCAACGAAGGTTATTCGGCCGGCGGCGAGCCGAGCCGCGCGGGCCTGTGCGACGATGCCATCCGCCTCGGCCGGCTTCTGCTGCGCTTGTTTCCCACCGAGCCGGAAATCATGGGGCTCGTTGCCCTGATGCTGCTCCAGCACGCCCGCGCCGCCGCCCGCTTCGATGCGGACGGCCGGGCCATCCTGCTGGACAAGCAGGACCGCACGAAATGGGACCGCGAACGGATCGCGGAAGGGCTGGCGCTCATCGACAAGGCCATGCGCCATCGCCGTCCCGGCGCCTACCAGATTCAGGCGGCGGTGGCCGGCCTTCACGCCCGCGCCCGCACGCCGGAGGAGACCGACTGGGCGCAGATCGACGCGCTGTATGCGGCGCTCGAATTCCTCCAGCCCTCGCCGGTGGTCACGCTCAACCGCGCCGTTGCCGTCAGCAAGGTGAAGGGCGCCGAGGCGGCGCTCGCCCTAATCGAGCCGCTGGCGCCGCAGCTCTCCGGCTATTTCCACTTCTTCGGCGCGCGGGGCGCCTTCCTGCTGGAGCTCGGCCGGCATCAGGAGGCGCGCGTCGCCTTCGACCGGGCCATCGCCCTCGCCAACACCCCGGCCGAGGCTGAGCATATCCGCGCGCAGCTCGATCTCATCCAGTCACGGGCCTGAGAAAAAACGCGGGCAGGCTGTCGGGACGGGCGCCGCCCGCCCGTCATCACAACAGGCGCGCGCCTGCGCCGGAGGAGGAACGCATGTCCGACACTGCCGAGACCACCATGCCGTCCATCGATCCCGCTGCCATGCCTCCGGTGAAGGGCGGCGTAACAGCCTACGTCACCGTGGAAGGCGCCATGAAGGCCGCCGAATTCTACAAGCAAGCCCTCGGCGCGGAGCTCGTCTTCGCCATTCCGCCGGACGCGAGCGGGCGGACCATGCACGTCCACCTCTACATCAACGGTTCGTCGGTGATGCTGGCGGACCCCTATCCGGAATACTGCTCCGGCCCGGTGGAAAAGATCGGCGGCTTCAACCTTTCGCTCCATGTGGGCGACACCGACGCCGCCTTCGCCCGCGCGGTGGAGGCCGGCGCGACGCCGGTGATGCCGCCGGAAGACATGTTCTGGGGCGCCCGCTATGCGCAGGTGCGCGACCCGTTCGGCGTGCTCTGGGCCTTCAACCAGCCGCGCTGACGCCGGCTGGTGGAGCGCGCGGGATCAGCCCACCGCGCGCACCCGCTCCTCGTCCATCCCCTCCTCGTCGGGATGCCGGGCGGGGACGATCTCCAGCCCCTCTTCCGCCTGTGCGCGGGCGAGGGCCGCGGCGGCGTCCTCCGCCTCCCGCTGGCGATTCCAGAGGGCGGCATAGAGCCCGCCCTTGGCCAGAAGCTCGGCATGGCAGCCGCGCTCGGCGACCTTGCCATCGGCGAGGACGAGGATTTCGTCCGCGCTCACCACCGTGGAGAGGCGGTGGGCGATGACCAGCGTGGTGCGCCCCTCGGACACGCGGTCGAGCGCATCCTGGATTTCCTTTTCGGTATGGCTGTCCAGCGCCGAGGTCGCCTCGTCCAGCACCAGGATGGGCGGCGCCTTCAGGAGCGTGCGGGCGATGGCCACGCGCTGCTTCTCGCCGCCGGAGAGCTTGAGGCCGCGCTCGCCCACCTCGGTCTTGAAGCCCTTGGGCGTCGCGCGGATGAAGCCGTCGATGCGGGCGAGCCGCGCCGCCTCCTCCACCTCGGCATCCGACGCGGCCGGGCGGCCGTAGCGGATGTTGTAGGCGATGGTGTCGTTGAACAGCACCGTATCCTGCGGAACCATGCCGATGGCGGCGCGCAGGCTCTCCTGCGACACGTCCCTGAGATCCTGCCCGTCGATGGTGATGCGCCCGCCGGAGACGTCATAGAAGCGGAACAGCAGGCGGGAGAGCGTGGACTTGCCCGCTCCCGACGGCCCGACGATGGCCACCGTGCGCCCCGCCGGCACCTCGAAGGAGATGCCCTTCAGGATTTCCCGTCCCTCGTCATAGGAGAAGCGCACGTCCTCGAACCGCACCGTGCCACCCGAGACCACGAGATCCGGCGCACCCGGACGGTCGGTGACTTCCGGGGCCACCTGCAGCACCGCGAACATGGCCTCGATGTCGACGATGGCCTGCTTGATCTCGCGATAGATGAAGCCGAGGAAATTCAAGGGGATATAGAACTGGATCATCATGGCGTTGACCATGACGAACGAGCCCACCGTCTGCCGCCCGGCGCGGATGTCCAGAACGCACATCACCATCACCGCCGCGAGGCCGATGGAGAAGATGAGCGCCTGCCCGGCGTTGAGCCAAGCCAGCGAGGTGTAGGTGTTCACCGTCGCCTTCTCGTAGCGGGCCATGGAGCGGTCGTAGCGGGCCGTCTCCCAGCGTTCGGCGCCGAAATATTTCACCGTCTCGTAATTGAGCAGACTGTCGATGGCCTTGGTGTTGGCATCGGTGTCGCTCTCGTTCATCTCCTTGCGGATGGCGAGGCGCCACTCGCTGGCGACATAGGTGAAGAGGGAATAGAGCACCACCGTCGCCGAGACGACCGCCACGTAGCGCCAGTCGAAGGCGAACAGCAGCACGCCCAGCACCATGACCAGCTCGACGATGGTCGGCGCCAGTTGCAGCGCCAGCATGCGCACGATGGTCTCGATGCCCGAGCGCGCCCGCTCCAGCACCCGCGTCAGGCCGCCCGTCTTGCGCTCCAGATGAAAGCGCAGGGAGAGCGCGTGCATGTGCTCGAAGGTCTGCATGGCGAGGCGGCGCACGGCGTTCAGCGCCACCTTGGCGAACAGGCCGTCGCGCAATTGGGTGACGCCCGCCATGAGAATGCGCCCGAGCCCATAAGCCAGCGTCAGCGCCACCGGCGCGCCGATGACCAGCGCCCAGAAGCCGAGATCCGGCGTAGCGGCCTTGCCGGCCGCCACCTCGGCGGTGAGCGCGTCGGTCGCCCATTTGAACAGGAAGGGCACCGCCATGGTGGCGCCCTTGGAGGCGAACAGCAGCACGAAGGTGACAACGACGCGCGCGCGCAGGTCCGCCCGGTCGGCCGGCCATAGATAGGGCCACAGGCTGCGCAGGGTGGAGAACATGGCGTCGGAGGAGACGGCGGCCCGCCGGGCTGCGGGCTTCTGGGTCTTTGACATGATGGCCTAACTTTGGTCCGAAGCGCCGGGCGTGCAGCAGCCCGACGGACGGCGGAGCGCCTGGAACAGCGCGTCGATCTCTTCAGCCAGCGCATCGAGCGCTGCCCGATCGAGGCAGTAGCTGGATCGCTGCCCCTCGGTGCGGCTGCGGATCAGCCCGGCATCGAGAAGAACCTTCAGATGTTGCGAGACAGTGGACTGCGCAAGGGGCAGCGCCTTCACGATCTCCCCGCACACGCACCGCTCCTGCCCTGCGAGCCGCTCCAGCATGGCGAGCCGCGCCGGATGGGCAAGCGCGCGCAGGCGTGCCGCGAGATCGGCCCGCGCCGTGCCCATCTCATCGGCCACCGCGAGGTCCGGGGCTGGGAAGGTCGGAGCATTCATCGTAAATCGACGATAGACGATGGAAGGATACCGAACAAGCGCTTTGCCTCCGCCCGCGTCACGCCGCCGTCGCGGGTGCGCACTATTCGCGCTCCATTCGTCCTCGGGCGGCCTGCCCTACCGGCCGCCAAGTTTGGTAAAGTGCGCGCATGGCCAGAATCGACAGCGTCTGTGTGTATTGCGGCTCCGCCACCGGCGGCGATCCGGTGTTTGCCGAAGAAGCCCGGCGTTTCGGGCGCATCCTTGCCGCCGAGGGCGTGCGGCTCGTCTATGGCGGCGGCGGCATCGGACTGATGGGCGAAGTGGCAAGCGCGGTGGCGCTGGCCGGCGGCGCCGTCACGGGAATCATCCCCCGCTTCCTCATGACCCGCGAGCGCGCCTTCGCCCACGAGGCGGAGATGATCGTCGTGGAGGACATGCACGAGCGCAAACGGATGATGTTCGAGCGGGCGGATGCCTTCGTGGCCCTGCCCGGCGGCGTCGGGACGCTGGAGGAACTGGTGGAGCAGCTCACCTGGGCGCAGCTCGGCCGGCACAGGAAGCCAATCCTCATCCTCAACACGGCGGGCTTCTGGGATCCGTTCGTGACGCTTGTCGACCACATGCGCGGTGCCGGCTTCATCCGCTCGGACACGCCGGTGGAGATGCTCACCGCCGACCGTGCCGAGGACATCCTGCCCCGGCTGCGCGCCGCCGCCGAAAAGGTGCCCGAGCGCGCGCTCCATGCGGCGGATGGCACCATCGCCGGCCGCATGTAGGCCCCTGTTGGTCGCCTGCGCGATCAGCCGTGGGGCTCATCCAGCGCGGCGATGGCGACCATGACCACGGAGCCGATGAGCATGATGGCGACGACGGTCTGCATCTCCTGAACCCTTGCTGCACTGCGGCAAGGGCCAGAGTAGATCCGAAGGAAAAATTGTTGCACTGCACAATATGCAGGGCACCGATGTGTCCGCTGCAAGGCAGCGGTAGCATGGGCATCGAACCGGCACGCCGCGCGGCCTGGCCTCGTTCACCGCTTTCGAACAATGCCGCGCGCTACCGCCCGCGCCCTTCTTGAAGAGGTCTGGCAAGTCGGTGTTGCGCCCCTGAGGCGCAGGGATGGTCGCTGTATGGCTCAAGCAGCGGCTGGATTGCCGCGCCACACCGCCGTTATTGTTAAGCTTGGGAATCGGGCCTCGAACCAGGTTGGAGCGAAACCGATCGCGCTCAGTTTGATCCGCGGTACGGGATCGAAGGCGGGATTGGTGCAATAGAAGAATTCGACCACTTGGAACGGGGGTCCCATGAGCCTGCCGAATGTGTTCGGGTTCGGCGCGCGTCCCGTTGGAAGTCCCGGCCTCCACAATGGCCAGCCGAAAGGACCAATCATGAAGCGTATTCACGGCGTGTTGCCCAGCATCTTCGCCGCCGCAGCGCTGGCCGCTGCGGTCGGCTGCCCCCCTGCTGCACAGGCGCAATCCCAACCCATGCTCAACCTAACCGATCCCTGCCCGATCAAGGCCGAGAACTGGCGTGGCAAGGCCTTCTACGAAATTCTGTTCATGTTCCGCCAGCCCGACGGCGGCGGGATCGGCAACTACTTCAACTCGCTCAGCAACACACTGCCCGAGCCCAACGACGTGATGGACGCGCGCTTTCGCGCTCTGGATGCGGAGACCTTGAAGACGGAGTTCGGTGGCGATGGGGTCTTCTTCAATGGCCCGCGGCGTCTGGTGGCGAACACCGTGACCGGGATGTCCTGGGATGGCTGCAAACAGAGAGTCATCGCCGGAATTCCCTTGAACGTGGACGGCGTCTTTGAAGTCCCGAACTTGGAAAAATTCGTTTCCGGATCGATGCCGAGCTACAGGCCGATGGTCTCCAAACGGACCAGTTCCATGGTCTTCAATGCGGGCGAAACGGTGTACGAGCTGATTACGCCCGAGGGCGCTGTCTACACCATGTTCAGCCTGTCCCTGAAGGACGACCCCAAGAACACCATCGAAAACCTGCCCACCCTGGGCGAGCGACTGACCTTGCCGACCGGATGGCAGTTCCGATCCCGCAAGCTGGACCAGGAGATGGTTCTCACGGCCACCGCCGATTCCAACCCGCCCAATACCGTCGTTCTCGACCAGCTTGAGGGCAACTACCAGTACAACGCTGGCGCCAGCGCCAAAAAGTAGCCCGTGTGCCGCCCGGCGAAGGCAGGCGGGCGCGGAAGGCATCCACCAGCGCTTCCGTGCGTTCATCACCCGGCCGAGTGCGATGCGGGCGCACCGCACTTTGTTCATGGATCCGGTCACGCGTCCCGGTCTTGGCAGCCGTTTGAGCGAGGCGCGGCTCTGCCGGCACGCTCGTCGTCGTTTCGGCGACAGATGTTGACCATTCGGGCGGCAGGGTGAAGTTTGAAAGAGATTGCCTGCCATATTCCAGCGATCCGGCATCGCGACCGATGTTTGTCATCGGGTCTTCGAACTTGACCGGCAAGCACGGACGATGCCGAACAAACGCAGATCCCGGATCAACCGGGCTGCACGGGAAGGGAAACGCGGAATGATCACAAGGCGGCAGGCGTTGCGTTCGGTCGGCGGCATGGCCTTGGGTGTCGGAGCCGGGCTCATGGCGGGGTCCCGTTTCAAGGCACTGGCTGGCGAAACGATCACCTTACCCTTTGGCAATGGCGAGCGGCCGCTCGTCGTCTATCCTGGCAAGCGCGCCTTGATCGGCCTGACCGCGCGGCCCCCGCAGCTCGAAACCCCGTTTTCCGTGTTCAACGAAGGCATCCTGACGCCGAACGACGCCTTCTTCGTGCGCTATCACCTCGCCGACATTCCGCTCGACATCGACCCCACCGCCTTCCGCGTGGAGGTCAAGGGCAAGGTCGCGACGCCCCTTTCGCTTTCGCTAGACGATCTGAAGACCAAGTTCGAGCCGGTGGAATTTGTCGCCGTGCATCAATGCTCGGGCAACAGCCGCGGCTTCCTGGAGCCGCGCGTGGGCGGCGGACAGGCGGGCAACGGACTGATGGGCAATGCCCGCTGGAAGGGCGTACCGCTGAAGGCCGTGCTGGAAAAGGCAGGCATCGCGAGCGGCGCCGTCGAAGTCGCCTTCAGCGGGCTCGACCGTCCTGCCATGCCGCAGACGCCCGCCTTCGCCAAGTCCTTGAAGCTCGATCACGCGCTCGATGGCGAGGTCATCCTCGCCTACCAGATGAACGGCACCGATCTGCCCTGGCTGAATGGCTTTCCCCTGCGTCTCGTCGTGCCCGGCTATTTCGGAACCTACTGGGTCAAGCACCTCAACCAGATCACCGTGCTCGACAAGCCGCTCGACAATTTCTGGATGGCCACGGCCTATCGCATTCCCGACAATGAATGCGCCTGCGTACCGCCCGGCGAAAAGCCCCAAAAGACTGTGCCGATCGGACGTTTTGTCGTGCGCTCCTTCCTCACCAACGTCCTCGACGGGGCGAAGGTCGCGGCGGGCAAGCCGCTGCCCTTGCGTGGCATTGCCTTCGATGGCGGCTCGGGCATTGCGCGCGTCGAAGTCTCAGCCGATGGCGGCAAGTCCTTCGCACCGGCGACGCTGGGGGAGGATCTGGGCAAATACTCGTTCCGCGAATGGCGGACGAGCGTGACCGTGCCGGCGGGAGAGCATGCGATCCTGGTGCGGGCCACCAACGTGCTCGGCAAGACCCAGCCCATGGAGGCGACCTGGAACCCCTCCGGCTA
>JAYSCE010000168.1:0-8552 GCA_041915035.1 Xanthobacter sp. | reverse complement strand
TTGCACTGGGCCCCGGATCAGCGCTCCGGCTGCGCCGTCGCTTGTCCGGGGCGCGAGGGTTGTTCCTGTGCCGCCGCCCCCCAACCCCCGCCTTTGGGGCGCCATGGGGCGGTGCTATAGATCGAAACCGCACAGCACAGCTCGAATCGAAGCCATCATCGCAAAGAGAGGCGACGGAATGCGCACCTCATCCGTGACACGCACCGCCCACCGCCGGACGGTTCTTTCCGCTTTGTCCGTCCTCGCCCTCGTGCCTGCGCTGCTCGCGCCCACGCTGGCCGACGCCGCCACCGAGCGCTTCATGGTGCTGGGGCTGCCCTTCTTCAAGCCGTACCGCGTGGCCATCGCCACCCTCGACGTGGATGGCGCCGGCAAGGTCACCGGCTCCATCGCGCCGCCGGCCGGCGATGCGCGCCCGCCGCTGCCGGTATCCGGCGCGCTGGCCGGAGGGGCGCTCAAGCTCACCATCGGCCAGGGGGACGAGAGCTATGCCCTCGCCTTCACCGAGAACCAGCGCGGCCTGCACCACATCTATGAGGAGACAGCCGTCATTCCCGGCCTCTCCGCGGTGACGGTGTTCCGTCCCGAGGGTGGCTTCTCCGAGCCGGCGCTGGTGCTGCAGCATGACGAGGACAATTGGTGCGGCCTCGTCACCGGTGGGCTCACCGTGGACCTCAAGGCCGCCGATCTCGGCCGCACGCCGGTGGCGCCCGCGGGCCTCGCCGAAATCGACCTCGTGGTCACGCCCCAGCAGGGCGGCACCGCGAAGGTGAAGATGAAGGACGCCTGGAGCCGCCTGCGCCTCGCCGCCCGCGACGGCGACGACGTTTCCGTGGACGTGGCGGTGCCGCTCGGCACCGAGGCGAAGATCGCGCAGGAGCTGCGCAAGGTGCCGCTCGTGGCCACCGTCACGCTGCCGTCCCTGTGCGGGGAGATGGCCCTCGCGGTCATTCCGCGCGCCAAGGTGATGGACGCCGGCGCGGTCTCCGAGGCGAAGCTCAAGGCCTATGGCGATACCATGCTGGCCCGCGTCCTCTCCGGCGCGGCGCCCGAGGGCGGGACCGGCAACCGCAAGTTCAAGATCGGCGGCGCCGTGGTGCCGGGTGAGGCGGGGCCGGCCTACAAGGCCACCGTCTCCGCCGAATCCGAGGCAAGCCGCCTCGCCAAGGGCAATTGGGACCAGTTCACCGTGCTGCTCCAGCCGGTGGTGACGCCGGCCGACACTGCCGCCTCGGTGTCGCTGGTGCCCCTCGCCACCGATCTGAAGGTGGCGAAGAAGACCGGCCCGCAGGCGCCGGCCGACGCCGCCTTCAAGCCGGCCGACGATTCGGCGCAGGTGGCTGCCATCGGCCACCGCCTCGTCTCCTACATCGCCGCCGCCGAGGGCACCCGGTGCAGCTTCCTGACCCAGACGGCCTTCGACGAGCCGGACGGCAGCCTCTCCTGCACCAACCTCGCCCTCGACGACGTGAGCCCCGCCGACGACAATTGACTCCGCCGGCCCCGGTCTCGACCGGGGCCGAGCCGGCCGCGCTCAGGCGCCGCCCGTGCTTGGATCTGAGGCGGACGGGCAGCGGAAGCTGCCCTGTGCCGGGCATTTTTGTTCGTGGTGGCAGTCAAGCTTGAGGGCGGTAATGTTCCGGTCAAGATGTCGATGGCACGCCTGCGTGCTCGTCCGGTAATATTACTTTGCGGAACGTGCTGAGCCAGCGCTCAAGCTGCATATTCCGGCCATGATTGCTTCGGCTTTGTAATGTTCTTTGCCGGAACCATCCTCGCCACCTTCCGTTCTCTGACCGGGGGGCACAAGAGAGGATACCAACCGATGAACAATCGTCAGCAGGGCGGATCCGGCAACTTCGAGAATGATCGCGAGCGCGCCTCCGAGGCCGGTCGCAAGGGCGGCGAGCAGAGCGCCCAGAACCGCCAGCAGGGCGGGCAGGGCGGCGACAACCGCCAGCAGAGCCAGCAGGACCACGGCCGCGGCCAGCAGGGCGGTTCCGGCAATTTCGCCCAGGACCGCGAGCGCGCCTCCGAGGCTGGCCGCAAGGGCGGCGAGAGCGTGCCGGACGAGAAGCGCTCCTTCTCCAAGGACCACGACCTCGCCTCCGAAGCCGGCCGCAAGGGCGGCCAGCGCTGAGGCTGAAACGGGGCGCGGCCTGACGGGTCGCGCTCCTTCTCATTCATATTTCCGGGAGGTGCCAGATGGGCTTTTTCTCCAAGGACATCCAATCCATGGACGACCTGTTCGTCCACACGCTGCGCGACATCTATTATGCCGAGAAGCGCATCCTGAAGGCGCTGCCGACCATGATCGAGAAGGCGCAGAATTCCACCCTCCGCCAGGCCTTCCAGACCCATCTCGGCGAGACCGAGGGGCATGTGAAGCGGGTGGAGGAAGTGTTCCGCATGCACGGCGTCGAGGCCAAGACGGTGAAGTGCCCGGCCATCGACGGCATCATCGAGGAGGCCGAGGACGTCGCCTCCGAGGTCGCCGATCCCGAGGTTCTGGACGCGGCGCTGGCCGCCGCCGCGCAGGCGGTGGAGCATTACGAGATCACTCGTTACGGCACGCTCATCGCCTGGGCCAAGCAGCTCGGCCGCAGCGACTGCGCCTCCGTGCTCCAGCGCAACCTGGACGAGGAGAAGGCCGCCGACGCCAAGCTCACCGGCCTCGCCGAGGCGAAGCTCAACATGCGCGCCGCCGAATAGGCTGCCGCACGTTCCTCAGCACAAAACCCCGCCGGGCTCCGGCGGGGTTTTTTACTGGCCCCGATGCCCCGCGCGATTGCCCATGGCAAAGCTTGATGCATGATGCCGCACGCCCCTGCGGAAGGCCGGGGCGATCATTCCGGGGGAACGATGAACATCCTGAAGGCTCTTCTCGTGGCGGCCGCGCTCGCCACGCCGGTGCTGCCTGCGTCCGGCTTCGCCGCCGACATTCAATGGAAGCCGGCGAACGGTGGCTCCTGCGATCAGGTCTGCAGCGCCGCCCGCCTCACGGCGCTGTACTCCGGCGTCCACGCGCCCGGCAATCAGGTGACGCAGGACAAATTCTACATCTGCGCCACCAACATGAACGGCTACCGCCCCGGCTACAATCTGAAGCCCAAATGGAGCAGCGCCTGCTGGGTGGGGTATGGCGGCAAGGAAGTGGCCGCGAAGAACTACGAATGCGCTTGCCAATGACGGGGAGCGGGTGTTGCGCGCAATGCGCGGCGCCCGCTGGCATGACATTTGCTTGGTTGCTTTGAACGCGGTTGCGATATAGAGCGCGGCGGCAGGCTGGTATTGCAGCTCTCCGACGTTCCTGCTGTGGAATGGGGTTACGATGATCAACGGACGATACGAGGCGCTCGATGGTCTCCGTGGAATCGCAGCACTGATTGTCGTATTCCATCACCTTCAGATTAACAGCATTTTCCGCCATCTCGATTTCGTTCTGTCTGGCGAACTGTTCGTCGATGTTTTTTTTGTGATGTCTGGCTTTGTGATCGCGGCGAGCTACCTGGACAGGATTGGCAACGTCGATCAAGCGAAGCGCTTTTTGACGCTTAGGTTTTTTCGAATTTATCCGTTACATATTTTTGCTCTCTCATTTTTTGTCATTCAAGAAGTCGTCCGATATTTGTTCTGGAAGTCCGGAGGCGTGATTAATTCTTCTGCGCCCTTCACCGGGACGCGGAGTTTGGATTTGCTGGGGGCGACAACGTTCCTCATTCAATCCTGGGGGCCATTCGGCAGGAATTCCTGGAACGGGCCGAGCTGGAGCATCAGCTCCGAGGCGCTTGCCTATATTGTGTTCGCCTTGGCCGTCATGTGGCGGCCTTTCCATTCAAGGCTGGCCAATCCCGTTCTGATTGTCGGAGCCGTTATCGCCTACATCTACGCTTCGGTCGCGCGTGATGGGCTTGCGGAGGCGACTTACGGCATCCCGGCGGTTGCTCGCGGATTGGCGGGCTTTTTCATTGGCGTCGTCTGTTTCAGGATCGTCAAGGCGCCCAGGGTTGCGGATTGGATCCGGTCGACGCCGACTTATGGTTTCAGCATTATGCAGCTCGTTGTGGTCGCGACATTTCTCGTGCTGCTTCATTTTTTGGGCGGGCCCAACATTGTTCTCACTGTGGTGCCGCTCGTATTTCTTGTTATGGCATTGCACGTTGATCGCGGCGTAGTCTGCATGATCTTGAATACGCGGCCGATGCAGTATTTAGGAAAAGTATCGTATTCAATCTATCTCATGCATGCCTCTGTGATTTTTATAGCCGATGGAGTTTTTAGGCGTCTAATCCCATCTTGGGATAATATGACGCTGCTTTCTGGTACTTTGGTGTCTATTGGAATCGTGTGTAGCGTCGTTTTCCTCGCTGAGTTTACTTATCGGTTTATCGAGCAGCCGGGTCGAGAGTACGGCAGGCGGCTTTTCCGGCGCCCGCAGGGTGACGTCGTGAGCCCGCGGGTGCCGGCAGAGTAGCCTCACGTTCTATCCAGAAGGATCGATCAGCCCCCTCGGGTTTCGCGGGGCGTCGCTTCCTGGACGGTTGCGGTCTTTGCAGAACCGCGGATAGCGCGAGGCCTGCGCCAGCCCCTGTATCTGTTGGCTGGTTCTTTGTGCGGTCTCATGGAATTCATCGGCGCAGATCAGCGCCGGAGCCGACCATGTCGAGCGAGGCCCAGCCCGCCGGACGAACCCCTTTTGACGTCAGCGATGCGGAGATCGAGGAGGCCTTGGCGGCGTGCGACGGCGATCCATGCGCTCCACAACGCCCGCGTTCTTCGCCGATGGCCGAGAAGGTGGATGCAGAAGAGTGGTCTCGGCAATCTGAAGCGTAATGAGCGCTGATGGACCGCATGCGGAACACGCTCCCCGGATTTCCCCGGATCTGTGCGCCATGTGCCGCAAGCATTCGCCAGCCTGTGCCGGATCTTGCACGGCGCGTGATGTGCGGAATGTGTTGCGGGGACTTGGGGCGGAATGGTGGGCGATGCAGGGATTGAACCTGCGACCCCTCCCGTGTGAAGGGAGTGCTCTCCCGCTGAGCTAATCGCCCGCGCCATTGCGAGGAGGGCCGTTTAGAGCCGCAGGGCCTCCCCTGTCAAGGGCGGACGCGACGATGGCCGCGCCTGCCTGTGGATCATTTCGCCGGGGTGCCCGCCCCGGCCCGAGGCCCGACCTAGGCGGAAGCGTTGGCCAGCAAGGCGTCGACGGCTTCTTCCAACTGGTCGAAATGGTGGATCAGCCGGTCGGCACCGAGGTCGCCGGGCGGCGTCTCGGTATAACCGAAGGAGACGGCCACCACCGGCACGCCGGTGGCGCGGGCGGTGAGCACGTCGGTGATGCTGTCGCCCACCATGATGGAACGGGCCACGTCCGCCCCCGCCGCCGAGATGGTGGAGAGGAGCGGCAGCGGGTCGGGCTTGGAGCGGGGATAGGTGTCGGCGCCGGTGATGACGGCGAAGCGCGGCGTCAGCTCCAGAGCGTCGAGCAGCAGGCGGGCGAGGTGCTCCAGCTTGTTGGTGCAGACCGCCAGCGCCACGCCCTTCGCCTCCAGCCGGTCCAGCGCCTCCAGAAGGCCGGGGAAGGGGCGGGAGCCCACAGCGATGTTCTCGGCATAATGGGCGATGAAGCGCTGCGTCATGGCGGCGATCTCGTCGTCCGGCAGATCGATGCCCTCGCTCTTCAGCGCCCGCACGATGAGGAGGCGCGCCCCGCCGCCGATCATGTTGCGCGCCTCGGCGCGGTCCACGGGCGGGATCTTGTGGGCGGAGAGCACGAGGTCGAGGGCGTCGAGCAGATCGGGCGCGGTGTCCACCAGCGTCCCGTCGAGATCGAACGCGACGAGCGGGCGGGAAACCTGGGGGCGGGTATCGGGCTGTGCGAATTGGGTCATCGGGCGCGGTCCTTCCGGAAGCGGTATCGGGGCAGGCGATATCCGCAGGTTCTGGTTCGGCTGCCCGTTCCGGTGCGCTCGCGCCGGCAGCGGGGAAAGGGTCAGCCGGAGGATATCCTCGCCTTCTGCCTTAAATCCTGCCGCTTTTTCGCGCCAGCGTCGCGGGGATTCGAGGGCTGCGGCCCCGGCGCGCAGTTCACGGCTGCGCCCGAGCTCGCGGCCTGTCGGCCGAGGCCGACGGCGGAACAGTCAGGAGGCATGAATGCGGACCACTCCCCTTCGCACGCTGCGCGCGGCGCGCCGCAACCCGGCGCTGCTGCTCGCGGTGGCCGTCGCCGCCGCGGGCCTCGGCGGGATCGGAGCCGTCGCCGCTCAGCCGGCGGCCACGCCGGGGGCGAGCGGACCCGGATTCGAGTTCGCCGCGCCGCCCTCCGCCCAGGCCAACCGCGTCTATGGCATCAACCGCCAGACCGGGGAGATGAACGTCTGCCAGTTCGAGCGACCCAACGCGGCCGGCGTGGGCGTCACCTTCTGCTTCGCCCAGGGCGAGGGCGCGGGGCCGCAGAAGGCCGGCAATTACGCGCTGATGCCCACCCATTACGAAGGGGAAACCGGCATCTTCCGCGTCAATCGCGACACCGGCGAGATGAGCATCTGCTACGTGCGCGAGACCGCGCGCGCCGCGGGCGGCACGGATTCAAGCCTCGTCTGCACCCCGGCAGCGCGCTAGGGCACGCGCTGAGGCGTCGCGCCGGCTTGTCGGCGGCGCCGATCGGGGCTAGAGCCGGAACATGGCGGTGCGAGCCGTTCCGCCAGAAAAGAAGCGCCGCTGCGGCAGGGCCCATCCGGGCCGGCGCGCGGCGACGTTTCAAGGACATCGAGGCAGGAAATAAAATGGTCCACGCCGAAGACCTGAAGCGCCGCGCCGCCGCCCATGCCCTCACCTATGTCACCGACGGCATGCGCCTCGGCCTCGGCACCGGCTCCACGGCCCGGCATTTCGTCGAGCTTCTGGCCGAGAAGGTCCATGGCGGTCTCAATGTGCTGGGCGTGCCCACTTCCGAGCAGACTTTAGCCCAGGCGGTGTCCCTCGGCGTGCCGATCGCGACGCTGGACGAGGCCGGGCCGCTCGACCTGTGCATCGACGGTGCCGACGAGATCGGCCCCGGCCTTGCCCTCATCAAGGGCGGCGGCGGCGCGCTGCTGCGCGAGAAGATCGTCGCCAGCGCCGCGCGCGAGATGATCGTGATTGCCGACGCCACCAAGAAGGTGGACGTGCTCGGCCGCTTCCCGCTGCCCATCGAGGTGGTGGATTTCGGCGTTAACGCCATCACCCGCCAGGTGGTGGAGGCGATCCGCAGCGCCGGCTGCGCTGGCGAGATCACCGTGCGCCGCGATGGCGACGGTCATCCTTTCGTCACCGATCAGGGGCACCTGATCCTCGACGCCCATCTCGGCCGCATCCCCGACCCCGCTGCGCTGGCCGCAGCGGTGGCGCAGGTGGCCGGTGTCGTCGAGCACGGCCTGTTCATCGGCCTCGCCCGGCGCGCCGTGCTCGCGGGCAAGGACGGCATCACCGAGCTGGAGCCCGGCAGCTTCTAGCTTTTCCCTTTTCCGGAGACTTCCATGCGTCACCCTCTTTCCGGCCGCCTTGTCCGGCAGCTGTTCGTGGCTGCGGCCCTGTCGCTTCCAGCCGCCGCGCTCCTCGCGCCGGTGGCCGAGGCCCAGACCCGTCCGGTTCCCCCCGCCGCCGCCCCGGCCGCCAAGCCGTCGCCGGCGCTGCTCCAGCTCGCGCGTGATCTGGTGGCCGCCAACGGCGAGGCCCGCGCCTTCGACGGCGTGATCCCCAACATCGTGGACGGCGCGGCGCTGTCCTTCCTCCAGACCAACCCCGACCTCGCCAAGCAGCTGCGCGAAGTGGCGGTTCTGGTGCGGCCGGAGTTCGAGAAGCGTCAGGCCGAGGTGCTCGACATCCTCGCCAATTCCTACGCCACCCGCTTCACCGAGGCGGAGCTGAAGGAGGCCATCGCCTTCTTCCGCAGCCCCACCGGCATCAAGCTGGTGCAGGACCGTCCGGTGATCGTGCAGGAGGCGGTGCAGGGCATCCAGGCGTGGGGCGCGCAGATCAACGCCCAGGCCGTGGAGCGGGTGCGCGCCGAGATGAAGAAGCGCGGCGTCGATCTCTGATCGCGCTTGCGGTTTCGCAGATAGGAGAAAGGTCGGTCCCGCTGGGGCCGGCCTTTTTTCTTTTGGGTGTCAGACGCCGCCGGTGCGCGGCACTCGCGGGCCTTCCGGGGCCTCGGCCTGGGCGGCGAACAGGCTCTTTCTGTCGAGGTTCGGGCTGTAGTGGGGGTCCACCAGCGTCGAGGTGTGCCAGATGGCCTCCATGCGCGCCCGCTGCGCCTTCAGCCGCGCCCGGTGCTCACGCGAGCGCTTCTTGCCGCGGGAGGCGGATTCGTAGTGGAGGAGGGTGGCGAAGGGTGTCCATGCCACATCGTAGCCCGCCCGCCGCGCCCTCAGGCACAGATCGATGTCGTTGCAATCCTCGGCGAAGCGCTCGGCGTCCAGCGGGCCGATGGCGTCCCACACGTCGCGGCGGATGAGCAGGCAGGCGGCGGTGACGGCGGAGAGGTTCTGCCGCACGCGCAGGCGATCCTCATA
>JAYSCE010000167.1:0-8572 GCA_041915035.1 Xanthobacter sp. | reverse complement strand
CCCCATCCGGCGCCATCGTCCGCAGTCGGCCCGCGTGAAGGGCCACGCCCAAGGCCTGCGCCTCGGCCCTCAAATCGGCATCGAAGCCGGCGCGGTCGAGATGCCAGCCGCCGCCGAAGGGGTTGGCGAAGCCGTCATTATGGTGCGGTGTGGCCTTACCCCAGATGGCGGTCGAGCCCAGCGACGGCAGGTGTCCACGCGCGGCGAAGCGGTCCATGACCCCGATGCGGGAAAGCAGCGGCAGCGCGGCGCCGGGGATGGTCTCGCCGATACGCGGGCCGTCTCCCGTGCCGGCCTCGAACAGCGCCACGTCGCTGATGCCGCGCCGCGCAAGCGCGATGGCCGTGGCGCAGCCGGCGGGACCGGCGCCGATGATGGCGATGCCCACCCGCTCCGGCGCAGCGCTCACGGGGCCGGGGGCGAATTGAACGTGGGCCAGGGGGCGACCATCTGGCCGGTGTCATTCTCGAAGAAGCAGGCGACTTCGAGGAAGGGGTCGTCGGCCGTGGCGGGCCGGGCGTCCGGATTGATGCGGCTCGCCTGCACCACGAAGCCCACCTTGTGCCAGTTGACGAGGAAATCCGCCGCCTTCTGGAAGCGTCCCGCATTGGCCGGATAGATCGTCGTCGTCCCCGCGCCGCGCACGGCGAACAGCTGGCGTCCCGGTGTCCAGCCAGTGGCTGGATCGAACCGCGCCAGCGCCTGCGGATAGACCACCACCGGCCGCTCGGCGGGCCAGGACCAGTAGAGCGTCTGGTCGGTTTCGGAGGGACTCTCCGGCGGGTGGGAGGCGCAGTGGTTGTAGTCCGTGTGCCAGGGCGCGGCCATGAATTTGGAGAAGTCGCCCGGCTCCAGCGGGATGGGGCGCAGGGGGATATAGCCGACAGTGAGGAACGCGCGGTCGGCGCGGGCCTTCGTGTAGTCGAGCGGCGCGGCGTTGATGCGGAACGGGCCGCCCGGCGAGCGCGCCCAGTCCTGCACGAAGAGGTTCGGGTCGCGGACGGGATAGGACACCTCGATGCCGGGGCTGAAACGCCCGCCGAGGCAATTGGCCAGCGCCACCCGGTCCATCTCCTCGCCGGCGCCGAGCCTGAGGCGGCGCTGGGGCGTGAACACGCCCTTATGCCACTGTCGCAGCAGGTAATATTGCGTGGGGGTGAGGGTGAGGAACGGCCGGTCCGTATCGCCCAGCGCCAGCGGCATCATGGGCGTGCCTTGGAGGAGGCTCCTCGGGTTGTCCGGGTTGCGGATGAGCGCGTCGAAATCCGGAATCTTGTCGGTGGGCCGGTCGGCCGGGGTGATGGCGCCGATGCGGTTGTGGGCGGCGATGGCCGGCGCGGGCAGATTGGTGTTCCAGCGCTGGAGCATCACCGCATGGAACAGCGGGCGGGCATCGTCCGCGAAGGAGGCAGCAAAGCCGGGGTTGAACGCGCCCGCCGCATAAAGGGCCGGCTCCAGCGCCAATTGGCGGACGAAGGTGTCGTAGACCTCGTCCCACGCGGTGACCACGTTGCGCGTCTGCGGCGCGAAGCCGGGATCGCCACACATGGCCCAGGCCGGGGCCGCCGTGAGCGTGGAGCCGTCCTCGAACACGATGCGGGCGGAGACCGGACCGTCGCCGATGTCGTCGAACCAGCCCGCTGCGCTCATTCACGTTCGGCTTGCCCTCGGGCGACATGATGCCCACCGTCGCGCCGAAGCCTCCGGCGAGGATGAGCCGTCCCGTCCCGGCCTCCACCCGCATGTCTCCGAGGCTGGTCAGCGGATCGGCCGGGACGTGCAGGGTGAAATGGTCCTGCGGGAAGCTCACCGGATAGTCCGGCAGCGCCCGCACGGCCCCGCCGTCGCCGAGGCAACTGGCCGGCGTGCCATGGGCGAAGGCGGCGACGCGGCCCTGATCCGCGCGAGCGGAGAGGGCGCGCGGGCCGGGATCGATGACGAGGCGCCGGAGGCGGTCCGGGCTGTCGAGGGGGCCATCCTGCGGGCGGCGGATGGGCATCAGCCGGCCGTCGGCGAAGCCGGCGAGGGCCGGGAAGTGGCCGGGCGCGTCCTCCATGGAGAAGCAGTTGAGCTTCTTGTTGGCGATGTGCGCCTGCCACACGATGTCGGCGACGCGCTTGCCGCCGATGACCGCGCCAAGCGTGATCTCGGTGCTCTCGCCGGTGGGCCAGCCGGTGCCGGTATAGGCATAGATGCGGAAGCGGACCGCCTGCCGTTTCAGCCGGCCCTGTGCGTCGCGGAAGCCGTCTGCGGTGATGGGCTGGCCGGTCGCGGCATCGAGGGGGAGCCCGCCCCACAGGCCCTCGCCGGCGGGCAGCTCGCCGGCCGCGGTCTCGGGGGCGAGGTAATAGTCCGGGCTGTTGCCGACGCGGGCGATGCCGATGGCGGGATGGATGCGCAGCACCGGGGCGGGGGCATCATCGGCCGCCGCAAGGCCGGAAGTGGCGGCGAGCAGGGTAGAGCCCGCAGCGCCTTTCAGAAGGTCCCGACGATCCATGATTCCGCCCCCAAAGCGGGACGGAGTGTGTCCGTTTGAAAGTCTGGCGCAAAGCGCAAAATGCGCCTCGCGCCAGATGTATTTCAGCCCTTTAGGCGATCCCTATTCCGAGATCTTGCGGGCGCGGCTGCCCAGCGTGCGCAGGCGCAGCGCGTTGAGCTTGATGAAGCCGGCGGCGTCGCGGTGGTCGTAGGCGACGGCGCCTTCCTCGAAGGTGACCAGCTCCTGATTGTAGAGCGAATAGGGGCTCTTGCGGCCGACCACGGTGGCGTTGCCCTTGTAGAGCTTCACCGTCACCTCGCCGGTCACATAGGCCTGCGAATGGTCGATGGCCGCCTGCAGCATCTCCCGCTCGGGGGAGAACCAGAAGCCGTTGTAGATCAGCTCCGCATAGCGGGGCATCAGCTCGTCCTTGAGGTGCGCCGCGCCGCGGTCGAGCGTGATGCTCTCGATGCCGCGGTGGGCGGCGAGCAGGATGGTGCCGCCGGGGGTCTCGTAGATGCCGCGGCTCTTCATGCCGACGAAGCGGTTCTCGACCAGGTCGAGGCGGCCGATGCCGTTGGCCTTGCCCAGCTCGTTCAGCTTGGTGAGCAGGGTTGCGGGGGAGAGCGCCTCGCCGTTGATGGCCACCGCGTCGCCCTTGTCGAAGGCGATGGTGATGAGGGTGGCCTCGTCGGGAGCCTCCTCGGGCGAGATGGTGCGCTGGTAGACGTATTCCGGCGCGTCGTCGGCCGGGTCTTCCAGCACCTTGCCCTCGGAGGAGGAGTGCAGCAGGTTCGCGTCCACCGAGAAGGGCGCCTCGCCGCGCTTGTCCTTGGCGATGGGAATCTGGTGCGCCTCGGCGAATTCCAGGAGGCGGGTGCGGGAGGTCAGGTCCCACTCGCGCCAGGGGGCGATGACGGTGATGTCCGGCTCGAGGGCGTAATAGCCCAGCTCGAAGCGCACCTGATCGTTGCCCTTGCCGGTGGCGCCGTGGGCGACCGCGTCGGCGCCCATCTTGCGGGCGATTTCGATCTGCTTCTTGGCGATCAGCGGGCGGGCGATGGAGGTGCCGAGCAGGTACAGCCCCTCATAGAGCGCGTTGGCGCGGAACATGGGGAACACGTAGTCCCGCACGAATTCCTCGCGCACGTCCTCGATGAAGATGTTCTCGGGCTTGATGCCGAGCAACTCCGCCTTCTTGCGCGCCGGCTCCAGCTCCTCACCCTGGCCGAGGTCGGCGGTGAAGGTGATGACCTCGCAATTGTAGGTGGTCTGGAGCCACTTCAGGATGACCGAGGTGTCGAGCCCGCCGGAATAGGCCAGCACCACCTTCTTCACGTCACGCGCCATCACGTCTCTCGGATGTTTGGGGAAAATCGGCGCGGACTATAGGCGCGCGCGGCGCTCTGGCAAGCCGTCTCGGTCAAGGAGCGCGGTCAGGCCCGGCCGAGAAGCCGGCGCAGGCCCGCCTGAAGGGCGAGGCCGGCGTTGCCGATGGCGTCTTCGAGGGCGGCATCGCTGGGGCTGCGCGGCCGGTCATAGAGCCAGAGCCGCGTCAGCACGACGAGCAGGATGACCAGCACGCCGGAAAATACCACGTCGGTGAAGAAGTGCCCGCCGAAGGCGATGCGTAGCCCCCCCGCCAGCGCGCCGAAGGAGACCGCCGCCACCATCGCCGCCGCGCCCGCCGGACCTGAGACGAGGCTCGCGGGCGCCACCAGCCAGAAGCCCAGCGAACCTTCGCCGGAGACGAACGAGCAATTCGTGGGGCAGGTGCCGTCGGTGGCGTACCAGGGGCGGAAGGTGTCCTTGCCGCCGAAGGTGTCCACATGCACCGGGCGCGGCCGGCCCCAATGCTCCTTGAGGATGCCGTTGACCAAGAGCCCCGGCCCCAGCGCCATGGTGACGGCGAGCAGCACCGCTGCCCGCGCCGGCATGAACATTTTGCCCCGGGGAAAAATGAATTTGAGGATGATGGCGGCGAAGGCCGGGCCGGCGAAGACCCACGGCAGCCAGTTGGCGAGGGTGCGGATGTTGGCCGCCCAGCCGAGGCCGGCGACGCCGAAATTGCGGCGGGTGGCGTTCCAGAACAGGCTGGAGATGGCCATGTCCCACTCGGGGAACACCGTGAACAGGATCGCCACCGCGGCCCCGATCACCAGCGCGAAGAACAGCACCCACTTCACCGCGTCGCCAGCTCCGATCCGGGATTGATCCAGCCTGTTGATCCAGACCCTTGCACGCGGGGCTTTCCCCGCCGCACTCTTCCGCCGCGATGTACAGGCCGGAGGAGCCCATGGCCAGCGGCACCCTCGATTTCTATTACGAGTTCGCCTCGCCTTATTCCTATCTCGCCGCCTGCCGCATCGCCGCCTTGGCCGAACTGGCGGACGTGCGGGTGAACTGGAAGCCGTTCCTGCTCGGCCCCATCTTCGCCGCGCAGGGCTACACAAGCTCGCCGTTCAACGTCTATCCCCTCAAGGGCGCGCATATGTGGCGGGATCTCGACCGCCTCGCGAGCGCCCAGCGCCTGCCGCCCATCACCAAGCCCGCGATCTTTCCGGCCAACGGACTTCTGGCGGCGCGGGTGGCGATCCACCTCAACGATGCCTGCCGGCCCTCCTTCACCCGCGCCCTGTTCTCCGCGGAATTCGCGCAGGGCCGCGACATTTCGGACCGGGAGACCGTCCGGCAGGTGCTCGCCGGGCTCGGCCATTTCTGGGACGAGGAGATCGCCGCCGCCGAATCCGAGGTGAACAAGGCGCGCCTGCGCGCCCAGACCGAGGAGGCCCAGGCCCGCGGCGTGTTCGGCGCCCCCACCTTCTTCACCGCCGATGGCGAGCTATTCTGGGGCAACGACCGGCTGGAAATGGCGCTGGAGCACGCGCGAAAGCTCGCCCGACGGGCGTAAGCCGCCCCCCTGCGTGGGGGCGCCCTGCGGTCGCAGGTGTGGCAATGCCGCCCGGCTCTGATATATGCGCGTCACACACAAGCGACGAAACCGCGACGAAGGCTTTCCCCATGGCGAATGTCACTGCTTTCCCGGACAAGGCTACCATCGCCGAGCAGACGGCGCGGATGCTGCTCGAGGTCGAGGCGGTGCGCTTTTCCTCCGGAGAGCCCTTCATCTTCACCTCGGGCTGGGCGAGCCCGGTCTATATCGACTGCCGCCGCCTCATCTCCTTCCCGCGCGTGCGCCAGACGCTGGTGGATTTCGGCATCTCCACCATCTACCGCGACATCGGCTACGAGCAGTTCGACACGGTGGCGGGCGGCGAGACGGCCGGCATTCCCTTTGCCGCGTGGGTCGCCGACCGGATGATGCTGCCCATGCAGTATGTGCGCAAGAAGCCCAAGGGCTTCGGCCGCAACGCCCAGATCGAGGGCCACCTCGCCCCCGGCGAGCGGGTGCTCCTCGTCGAGGACCTGACCACCGACGGCAAGAGCAAGGTCAACTTCGTCAACGCCCTGCGGGACGCCGGGGCGGAGTGCTCGCACTGCTTCGTGTTCTTCTATTACGACATCTTCTCCGAGGCGGCAGGCATCCTGGACGGCGCCGGCCTCAGCCTCCACCGCCTTGCCACCTGGTGGGACGTGCTGGCGCAGGTAAAGAAGATGAACCGCTTCGAATCCGCGCAGGTCGCCGAGATCGAATCGTTCCTGCACGAGCCGCACGCCTGGTCCAAGGCCCACGGCGGCACCGCCAGCACCGGCGAGTGACGCCCTAAATGGATCTCTACGCCCTCGTTCGGCCCTTCCTCGGGCTGGTGACCCCTGAGCGGGCACACGGCTATGCCGTCCGCGCCATGGCGCGGGGGCTGATGCCGGACCTCTCCGGCCATGACGACCCGGTGCTCGCCACCCGCGTGTGGGGCCTCGACTTCCCCAATCCCGTGGGCCTTGCCGCAGGCTTCGACAAGCACTGCGAGGTCGCCGACGGGCTGCTGAAGATGGGCTTCGGTTTTGCCGAGATGGGCACGGTGACGCCCCGCCCGCAGCCCGGCAATCCGCAGCCGCGCCTGTTCCGGCTGGAGGAAGACGAGGCGGTCATCAACCGCTTCGGCTTCAACAGCGAGGGCCTCGCCCCCTTCGTCTACCGGCTGGCCAAGCGCCGCTCGGCGGGCGGCAAGGGCATCCTCGGCGCCAATGTGGGGAAGAACAAGGAGAGCGAGGACACGCTGGAGGATTACGCCGCCGGCGTTTCCGCTACCTGCCGCCTCGCCGACTATATCGTGTGCAACATCTCCTCCCCCAACACGCCGGGCCTGCGCGCCCTGCAGGCCCGGGCGGAGATGGAGGCGCTGCTCGCCCATCTCGTCGACGTGCGCAACGCCTCGGTCCCTGACCTAGCGGAACGTCCGCCGCTGCTGGTGAAGGTGGCGCCCGACCTCGACGACGCCGGCCTCGCCGACGTGGCCGAGGTGGCGCTGGAGACCGGGATCGACGGCATCATCATGGGCAACACCACCCTCTCGCGCCCGGCGAGCCTGCACAGCCCACACAAGGGCGAGGCCGGCGGCCTCTCCGGCAAGCCGCTGATGACGCTCTCCACCGAGCGGCTCGGTGCGCTCTACCGCCTCGTGGGCGGCCGGCTGCCGTTGGTCGGCTCCGGCGGCATCAGCTCGGGCGCGGACGCTTATGCCAAGATCCGGGCCGGGGCGAGCCTCGTGCAGCTCTATTCGGCGCTGGTGTTCCACGGCCCCGGCCTCGTCGGCCGCATCAAGACGGACCTTGCCGCGCGCCTCAAGGCCGACGGCTTCGCCCATGTGGCGGACGCGGTGGGCGCGGATTTCCGCTGATCGTCGGAGGGTAGCACGCCACCCTTGACCGGGGCGGCTACTCTGTTACCTGTGGTGCTTCCTCCTGACGGTGGGGCATCATGGCCGGGCTGGATCGACGCGCCTTCCTCTCGCTGTTCGGCGCTGCGGCGCTGGTCCCGCCGCTCCGGCCCGCGCTGGCCCGTCCGGCGGTGTTCCCGCCAGCGGACCGGGAACTGATGGTCCCGGTCAAGGGCGGGCGCATCTATGTGCGCACCAACGGGGTGAGCGCAGGGGACCGCCTGCCGGTGCTGCTCCTCCATGGCGGGCCGGGCGGGATGCATTCCACCTTCCATGACCCGCTGGAACTGGCCGACGAGCGCATGGTGGTGCTCTACGACCAGCTGGACAGTGGCCGCTCCGATCATCCGGACGATCCCGCCAACTGGACCGTTCCCCGCTTCGCCGACGAGATCGACGCTGTTGGGGCCGCTTTGGGCTTGTCACGCTTCCATGTGCTCGGCCACAGCTGGGGCGCGACGATCGCCCTCGAATGGGCGGCGCGCAAACCCGCGACACTGGCGGGGCTGGTGCTGGCCAGCCCCTTCATCTCCGGCAAAAGCTGGATCGCCGATGTCGCCGCCCGACGCGCGGTGCTGCCGGCGGACGTGCAGAAGGTGATCGACGCGTGCGAAGGCTCCGCCCCGCCGCCTCCGGCCACCTGCGATGCGGCGTCGGGCGCCTTCTATGCCGCCTTCAACCGGCGCGAGCCGCTGCCCGCCATGCGCAAGGCCTATGAGGCGGCACAGAATCTCAAGCTCAACGAGAAGCTGTATGTGGCCATGAACGGTGCCGGTGAGTTCACCCAGACCGGCACGCTGAAGGATTACGACGGGGAGCCGCTGTTGGCGCGGCTCGACGGCGCGCGCACGCTGTTCGTCATCGGCCAGTATGATGAGACCCGACTCTCCACCGTTGCGGCCTTCGCGGAGCAGGTGCCCGGCGGCGCCGAATTTGCGGTGATCCCCGGCGCCGCCCACGGCATCTTCAACGACCGCCCCGACGAGTCGGTGGCGGTGGTGCGGGGTTTCTTGCGGAGGCAGGACGCGCTGGCGGCGCAGGGAGCGAAGCCCTGAGCCGCCCATTCCGGCCTCACAGGGTCGGCGGGGCCGGGGGCGCGGGTGGCACCGCCGGTCGCGCGGCGGGGCGTTCGGAGGCGAGGATGTCGCGAATCTCCATCAGCAGCGCCTCGGTCTTGGTCGGCGCGGCCGGTGGCTTGCCGGCCTCGGCCCGGCGCAGGGCGGTGTCGATGTCCTGCGCGCTGGCGAGGCCCTTC
>JAYSCE010000166.1:7935-8594 GCA_041915035.1 Xanthobacter sp. | reverse complement strand
ACGGCCGCGGTCATGGTGTCGGACTGGCTGACGAAGGCGACATCACCCTTGGCCGGCATCAGGTGGGCGATGCTGGCGTTGATGTGGGCGCGGGTGGAGATGAAGCCCAGGCCGTTGGGTCCGATGATGCGCAGGAGGTGCGGGCGCGCCGCATCCAGCAGCGCCTGACGCTGCTCCGCCCCGTCGAACTGCTCGCCCGGCCCATAGCCGGCCGGCAGCACAACCGCCGCGCGGCAGCCCTTCTCGCCCAGCTGGGAGATCACGCCGGGCACCTGGTCCGGCGGCGCGGCGACCACGGCGAGGTCCACCGGGATCGGCAGGTCCGCCACCGAGGCGTAGTTGAGCGAGGAGCGGATGGCCCGCTCCTTCGGGTTGACGGAGAGGATCGGCCCTTCGAATCCCGCCTCGAACAAGTTGCGCGCCGCCAGCGCGCCGACGGTGCCGGTGCGGTTGCTGGCGCCTACAAGGGCAATGGCACGGGGATGAAAGAGGGCGTCGAGATTGCGCGTGGTCATGGCGGCCTCGATGCTTCGGGCCCGGCCTCAGGCTCGGCCCGGCGGTCCGTCGTTAACGCTAGGGAAAACGGGGCAAGTGGGGAAGGTGAAATCGTCAGCAGGGCCGCGAGCAGCGAGGAGCCGGGCCGTGTCTCGAGCGTCTGC
>JAYSCE010000166.1:0-7925 GCA_041915035.1 Xanthobacter sp. | reverse complement strand
CGAGCGCGCGAAGCTGTCGCGAACCGCCTCGGCCAGCTGGTTGCCGAGGAGCGGCTTCTCGATGATCGCGACGCCCTGGTCGGTGGCGCGCCGACGCACGTGCAGGGCGGGATTGCTGGTGATGAGGAAGGCCGGGAGATGCACGTGGCGCCGGTCAAGCTCCCGCAGCAGATCGAGACCATTGAGTCCCGGGAGATTGTAGTCCACAATCATGCAACCCCCGCAGGAGATGTCGGCCGCAAGCACATCCTCCGAGCGCGCATAGGTCTGCACGTTGAAGCCGTCCACTTCCAGGGCGAATTTCAGTGAATTGCAGACCGCCGGATCATCGTCAACGATATGGACGACAAACGCGGGCGGCTCTTCCGACGCCATCATCCCATCATTTCTCCCACGACCCGCTCGCGGGTCCGCGTGGTCGGTCTGTCCCAACCTACTTTGGGAGGGGGGTCAGGGGCCTTGCGTTAGATCAAGCCTTCACGGGCCGAACGGGATGAAAGAACAGAACGGTACCTCGGTCACGCCGGTCGCGGCGTGATGCCAGCGAGCAATGCCATGCGCACCAGTTCCGACAGGCTCTGCGCCTTCATCTTGGTCATCACGTTGGCCCGGTAGACTTCCACCGTGCGCGGACTGATGCCCAGCTCGTAGGCGATGGTCTTGTTGGCCTGTCCGGCCACCAGACATTCCAGCACCTGCCGCTCGCGCTGGGACAGGCCGGCGATGCGGTCCACCACCTGCTCGCGCATCGCATCGTGCTGGTTTGCCTTCTGGCGACGGTCCAGCGCGGACTTCACGGTGTCGAGGATGGCGACGTCATCGAACGGCTTTTCCAGGAAATCGGCGGCTCCGAGCTTCATGGCCTCCACCGCCAGCGGCACGTCGCCATGGCCGGTGACGACGATGACCGGGACGCTGGAGCCTTTGTCCTTCAGGTGCTGGAGCAGGTCGATGCCGGTCATGCCGGGCATGCGCACGTCGGTGATGATGCAGCTCGCGGCCGGGTCGGCGGCGGGCAGCCCCGCCTCCACGAACAGGCGCGCGGACGCGTGCTCGTGCACCACGTGTCCGGCGGTCGAGAGCAGGAAGGCGAGGGATTCGCGTACCGCATCGTCGTCGTCGATGACGTGGATCACCGCTGTCTCCTGCTCAGTCATGCACGGCCTCCGCATCGCCCACGGCGCGGAGGGTGAATCGGAATACGGCGCCGCCGCCGGGATTGGGCTCGGCCCAGATGCGGCCCCCGTGCGCCTCGATGATGGTGCGGGAAATGGAAAGCCCCACGCCCATGCCATGCCGCTTGGTGGTGACGAACGGCGTGAACAGCTGCGCGCCCACCTCCGCGGAGATGCCGTGCCCGGTATCCGAGACGCTGACCATCACCATGTCGTCCTCTACCGCCTCCGTCCTGACCAGAAGCTGGCGACGCGGTGTCTCCATCATTGCCTCCAGGGCGTTGCGCATCAAGTTCAGCAGCACCTGCTGGACCTGCACCTTGTCCGCCAGGACGAGATCGCACTTCGGGTCGTAGAGGAAGCGCACCTGAATACCATGCTCCTTCGCCCCCACCAGGGCGAGGGCGCTCGCCTCCTCCACCAGCTTGGCGAGGCTCTCCACCCGCCGCTCGCTTTCCCCTCGGGAGACGAAATCCCGGAGGCGGCGGATGATCTGGCCGGCGCGCAGGGCCTGCTCGCCGGCCTTCTCCAGCGCCCCCTGGAGCAGTTCCACCCGCACGGTCCCGCCGTCCAGAAGACGGCGCGAGCCCTTGATGTAGTTCGCGATGGCCGACAACGGCTGGTTGAGTTCATGGGCCAGCGTCGAGGCCATCTCGCCCCTGGCGGTGAGACGGGAGATATGGCCCAGCTCGGCCTGCAGCTCCTGCAGGCGCGCCTCGGTCTGCTGACGTTCGGTCAGGTCGCGGATGAAGCCGGTGAAGAACCGCTCCGAAGCGGAGCGCATTTCGCCCACCGCCAGCTCCATGGGAAAGGTCGTGCCGTCCTTGCGCTCGCCCACCACCACGCGCCCGATGCCGATGATCCGGCGCTCGCCTGTGGCAAGATACCGCGCGATGTAGCCATCATGCCCCTCGCGATGGGGGGACGGCATGAGCACCGAGACATTCTGCCCCACCGCCTCGGCCGCGGTGTAGCCGAACAGGCGCTCCGCCGCGGTGGAGAAGGAGCGCATGATGCCGCGCTCGTCGATCACCACCATGGCGTCCGGCACGGTATCGAGGATGGAGGAGAGGTGGGCCTCGCGGGCGAGAAGGTCGCGATCGCGCGCCGCCGCATCGAGCCGGGTGCGCCGCAGGCGCTCCCCGAGCACCGCGATGCCAAGCCCCACGGCGAGGAACAGCGCCGGCGCCGCCAGATCGAGCCGAACATCCAGACCGGCGAGGCTGCGCAGCGCGACACTGCCGGCAAAGGAAACGGCGACCGCCGCGCCGCCCGCCACGAGGCCGCGCCCCGACACCAGGATGATGACCGCCAGTTGCAGCAGCAGCGCGTCGCCGCCGAGCGGCTGGAGCCCGGCAACCCGGCACAGCAGCAGGGCGACGAGCGCCGCGGCCGCGCCGCGTACGGCATCGCCAAGCATCTGCCCTCTCCCGCGCGCCACTGCCCCGTCCTCCACCGCCAACGCCATGCCGACCGCCAATCTATGCGACGTCCCGCCCCTACGTAATAGTACCTAAGGGGACCGACTTAAGTGTTCGATCCGAATTTTTCCCGTGCGTTCCGCCGGTTATCCCTTTCTCAACTCCGATGGAAGGGTCAACCGATGCCGAGCCCCGCAGCAGCGATCGCCCATAAGACCTATGCCCAGCCCCGGGCCTACAGCAGCAAGTCCTACGCTGAACCCATGGCTTCCGCACGGCCCGCCCATCGCTGGACCGAGGAGGCTGACACGCGAACCCCCACCGAAGTGGTCGCGCGCCTCGGAGTGGTTGCGAGCTATGCCCGCAATGCCGAAATCTTCGGCGAGGATCAGCCGGCCGAAAACCTCTACATCGTTCTGTCCGGTGCAGTGCGCATCTGCAAGCTGCTCGGCGACGGCCGCCGCCAGATCGAGACCTTCTGCCTGCCGGGCGACGTGTTCGGCTGGGAGATGACCGGCCGTCATCGCTTCTCCGCCGAGGCGGTGAGCGAATGCAAGATCGTGCGGGTGAAGCGCTCGATCCTGTTCTCCCGCGCCTCCGACGACGCGGAACTCGCCCATGCCTTGTGGGCGCTGACCGCAGCCGAGCTTGGCCGCGCCCAGAATCACCTGCTCGTCCTCGGCCGCAAGACCGCCCAGGAGCGGGTCGCTACCTTCCTCCTCGACATGGCCGAGCGCGCCGGCGCGGGCCAGGGTCCGAACGGGATCGAGGTCACGCTGCCCATGTCGCGGCAGGACATCGCGGACTTCCTCGGACTTACCATCGAGACCGTGTCGCGCACCCTCACCCATCTCGAGGAGATTTCCGCCATCGCCCTGCCGTCCTCGCGCCGCGTGGTGCTGCGGGACGGCGCGACGCTGAAGCGCCTGAATTCCTGAGTTCTTCCCCCGGCACGCTGCGCTCTCTCCGATTAGCAGCGTTCCCCCTTGGCCCGCTCCGGCCTCCCGGCCTCAGCGGGCCTTTTCTTTTGTGGGCTCGAGTGGATCGGATTTAGGTCGCTGGGCTGAGCCCCGGTCTGCTGAGCACCGGTCCTGCGTCCAGGGCTGTCGAGCCTAGACGGCCGCCGCGTGCCGCTTCTTTTCCGGCGCCGCCGCCCGGCTTGTCACGAGGCGGGCATCGAACACGGCGCAGACCACCCGGGTGAAGGGGCGCGCCGCCTCCGGCACTTCCACCACTCCACCGCGCCGCACCGCCAGCCCGTCGGCGATCAGGGGCTCCAGCGCCTCGAACTCGTCCGCGAACGTCTCCGGCGGGAAGCCGAAGCTCCGGCACGCGGCGTCGAGATCGACCGCGAGGTCGCACATGAGCCGCTCGATGACATGGCGCCGAAGCCGGTCCTCGTCGCTCACGGCGATCCCCCGGGCGATGGGCAATGCCCCGGCCTCCACCGCCTTGTGCCACTGGGGCGTGGCGGCGAGATTCTGCACATAGCCCTGGGGCATCGCCCCGATGGCCGAGGCGCCGAAGCCGATCAGCACCGGCGCGTCGTCCGTCGTGTAGCCCTGGAAATTGCGCTTGAGCGAGCCCTCGACGGCGCGGCGCGCCATCGGATCGTCCACCTTGGCGAAATGATCGAGCCCCACTGCCTGATAGCCATGCTCCGCCAGGATACCGGCGACCAGCTCGGCCTGCGCAAGGCGTTCGGCAGGACCAGGCAGGGCCGCCTCGGGGATCAGCGCCTGATGCTTCTTCATCCACGGCACATGGGCATAGCCGAACACGGCGATGCGGTCGGGATCGAGCGCCAACGCCGCTTCCACCGTGCGGCGCACGGACGCCTGATCCTGATGCGGCAGGCCGTACATCAGATCGAGGTTCAGCGCGCTGATGCCCGCGGCCCGGAGCGCGTCGGCGACCTGTTGCGTCTCCTCCAGCGACTGGTGGCGGCCGATGGCCTCCTGCACCGTCGGGTCGAAATCCTGCACGCCGAGGCTGGCGCGGTTGAAGCCCTCGCGGGCGAGCACCGCCACCTTGTCGGCGCCCATCACCCGCGGGTCGATCTCGATGGCGATCTCGGCATCGTCGGCGAACGCGAAGACGTCGCGCAGCGCCAGCATGATCTCGGCGAAATCCTCATCCGCCAGCATGGTGGGCGTGCCGCCGCCGAAATGCAGGTGGCTCAGCTTCATCCGCCCCGGCAGGTGGCGGGCGACGAGGCCGATCTCGTCCACCAGCCGGTCCGCATAGGCCTTCACCGGGGTGCGGCTGCGCGCCACCGCGGTCTGGCAGCCGCAATAGAGGCACAGCTCGGCGCAGAACGGCACGTGGATGTAGACGGAGACCGTGCCATCCGGCCGAAGCTCCGTCAGCCAGCGGGCGTAGGTCGCGGCATCGACCTCGGGGGAGAAGTGCGGCGCGGTGGGGTAGCTGGTGTAGCGCGGCACCGGCTGCCCGTAGCGGGCGAGGAGGGTGTTTGTATCGGGGCAGATCATGCCGACGACGATGCCGCCTGCGGCCAGCCTGCGCCTTGATGTGGCGCAAGCCCTTGTTCCCTCACGCGCTTGTTCTCTCCCGCGCTCAGTAGGAGAGGAAGGCGCCGGCGAAGATGCCCTGGGCCCGGTCGTCGCCTGCAAGCTTCCAGCGATACTGGAGCGTGAAGTCGAGGTAAGAGCGCGGGGCGGTGTATTCGTCCTCGTTGAACCAGTAGCGGGCGGTGATGCCCGGCCCGATGCCCATGGCGAACGGCGTCGCATAGGCGGTGTCGTAGCCGCCGCCGATGGCGAGGTAGGGCCACAGCACCAGATGGTCGGAGATGGCGTCCATCCGGAAGGCCTGGCCGTACCGCCCTTCGAAGGTGGCCACCGTCTCCGGCAGGCTCACGAAGTAATTGTAGTCGGCGTAGATCTGCCACGCCCGCCAGTTGTCCACGTCCACCCGAAGATCGGTGCCCTCCGCCTTGGAATAGGCGGCGCGGAGCAGAAGATCGTTGCGGGAGAATTGGCCGACCGGGAAGAGATACGAGATTTCAAACACCAGGTTCTCGGTCTTGAACGGCTTCCAGCGCGCGCCGACGGAGCCCTGGATGGTGTCGAAGCCGGTCGCCCCGCCGTTGTCCGCATAGACCGTGCCGAAGCCGCGCACGAACAGCTCGAAGATCGAGCCGTCCCGATAGCCGATCCCCGGCGGGCGCCAGTAGATTTCGCCGCCGGCACCCACCGTGTGGTTGGCGCCATTCGAGGTCTGCGGGACGAGGTAGGAGCCCGGCGCCACGCCCACCGGGCCGTAGCTCACCGAGGCATAGGCGCCCCAGGTGCGGGTCAGCTCGGCCACTTCGCGCCGAAGGCCGAAGAGATATTGCGGGTCAAGCTGGAGCTTGCCGTCCCGCGCCTCGTCGATGGCCGACTTGAAGTAGTCCACCGCCTCGGCATTGTGATAGGTGCGGCGGGCATTGTACGCGGCATTGATGAGGTTGGTGCCGCGCAGCCGCCAGCGGCTGTTCGCCTCGGAGAAGTATTCGTAGGCGAGTTCGTCCTCGCCTGCCTGGCTCGCCAGCACCGCCAGATCCACCGCCTTCAGACCGCGCAGGGCACCACTATTGTAGGCATCCATGAACAGCTGGCGCGCCTCGTCCTTCCGGCCGAGCTGGGAGAGCACGCCGATGCGGGCGGAGAGCATCGCCATGCGCTCCTGCTGGTTGCGCGCGCGGGCCGCGGCCCGGTTGAAGGCGGCAAGCGCGCCTTCCTTGTCGTCGAGCGCGAGGGAGGCGAAGCCAAGCCGTGCCTGCACCTCGTAGCTGTCCTCGTTGGCATAGGGCTGGAGCGCCCAGATGGCGAGTTCCGGCTGCTTGGCGGAGAGCGCCGCGTCGGCCAGGCCGAGGCGCACGATGCGCACCTGGGCCGGCGGGAGATTGGGCGAGCCGAGCGCCGCCTTGTAATCGGCGACGGCGCCGGAGAAGTCCTTCGCCTGCATCCGCAGATTGGCCCGCTGCACCAGCAGCGTGGCATCGCGTGGGCTCGCCGCGAGCAGCCGGCTCGCCACCGCCTCGGCCTCGCCATAGCGGCCGGCCGACGACAAGGCGTTGAGCAGCAGGGTCTGATAGTTGCGGTTGCCCGGCTCGGCATCCACCGCGCGGCGCGCCTCGGTGATGGCGGTCCCGTAATCCTTGCGGGCGAACGCGGCATAGGCGGCGCTGGCGGCGGCATAACCGGGGGAACCGGGATTGAGCCCGGCGACGCCCGGCGCCTGCATCTGCGGATTGGCGAACACCGAGCAAATGACGCCGTAGCTGGTGGGCTGGCACAGCACGGCGGGCTGCTGGAGGGAGGGCTTCGCGGCGTTCGGCGCCTTGACCTGCGCCTCCGCCTGCTTGCGCAGGACACCGACCTCCTTGTTCTTGCCCGCGTCGAGCGGCTCCAGCGCCTTGAGCGCGTCCTCGGGCTTGCCCGCCGCCATGGCGGCATTGGCGGCGATAAGCCGGTAGTTCAGCTCCTCGAGGTCGGTCAGGAGGTTGCTGTTGAGCACGGTGTCGAATTCGCGCGCCGCCTCGTCGCGCTGGCCGGTCTTCTGCAGCAGCCACGCGCGCAGGATGTGGGGGAGCGGCTCATTCGGATTGTCCGCCACGGCGCCCGAGGCCGCCGTCTCGGCGTCCTTGAACTGGCCGGCCGCCATCAGCGCGTCGATGAGGACGATGCGGAAGATGAGCGCATCGGGGGCCCGTTCCACCGCTTGGCGGGCAGAGGTAACGGCGGCCGCGGCCTTGCCGCGACCGATATCCTTGATGGCCTGCACGGCCATCGGCTCGGCAAGGCGCTTGTCGTTGGCGGCACGCAGGGCGACCAGGGAGGGGTCGTTGTCGCCCTGGCTGATGGCGTCGCGGATGGCGACGTCCAGCTCCTTGTACTTCTTCGAGCGATCAAGCGAATCGATCAGCAGGCGCCGCCACTGGGCATTGCCAGGGTTTTCCTTCAGCGCTTCCCGGATGCGGGCCTCGGAGAGGTTGTCATTACCCTCGCGATAGGCGCCGAAGGCTTCGAGCGCGGCATCGTAGCCGGGGGTGTCGCTGACCCCGCCGCCGGGCGGCGCGGTGGCCGGGACGAGGCTGCAGGACGGGCCATAGGGCGTGTCGGTGCACTTCTGGAACGGCACCGGCAATGTCTGGGTGGCGTTGGCGGGGACGATCTTGGGGTTGCGCTCCTGCGCACGGGCGACGCGCAGCCGTGCCTGCACCGCTGCATCGGGCTCGACCGTTTCGAGAAGCTTGATCGCCCGTTGGGGGTGGTTCGCGGCGATGGCCGCGTCCGCCATCACCAGGCGGACGTCGTGGGCAGTG
>JAYSCE010000165.1:0-8604 GCA_041915035.1 Xanthobacter sp. | reverse complement strand
GCAACCGCCCCATCAGGAGGCCTTGGCCGGCTTGTCCACGAGGCGCGGCGCGTAGGTGTGTTCCTTGGCGGGGAAGGTGCGAGCGCGCACTTCCTCCGCATAGGTCGCCACCGCCGTCTCGATATCCGGGCCGAGGTTCGCGTACTTCTTTACGAACTTGGGTACCCGGTCGCCGAGGCCCAGCATGTCCTCCAGCACCAGGATTTGCCCGTCGCACGCTGGCGAGCCGCCGATGCCGATGGTGGGGCAGGGGACCTCCTCGGTGATGCGGCGCGCCAGCGGCTCGGCGATGGCCTCGAGCACGATGGAGAAGGCACCGGCCTCGGCCACCGCGCGGGCGTCGTCGAGGATGATGGAGGCCTCCGCATCGTCGCGGCCCCGGGCCTTGAACGAGCCGAGCGTGTTGATGGCCTGCGGGGTGAGGCCCACATGGCCCATCACCGGCACGCCGCGATCCACCAGGAAGCGCACGGTCTCGGCCATGCGGCGGCCGCCTTCGAGCTTGACCGCGCCGGCGCCGGTCTCCTTCAGCACGCGGGCGGCGGTGTGGAATGCCTCGGTGGGGCTCGCCTCGTAGCTGCCGAACGGCAGGTCCACCACGATGAGGGCGCGCTGCGTGCCGCGCACCACCGCGCGGCCGTGGACGATCATCATCTCCACGGTGACGGGGACGGTGGTCTCCAGTCCGTGCATCACCATTCCGAGGCTGTCGCCGACGAGAATCACGTCCACGTGGCGGTCGAGCAGGCGCGCCGTGTGGGCGTGGTAGGAGGTGAGCGACACGATGGGCTCGCCCCCCTTGCGGGCCTGGATCTCGGGCGCGGTGACGCGGCGGGCATCGGCCTGAATGGACATGGCGTTCCTCTTGGCTTGGCCGCCGTCTTGGCTGCGGCCGGGGTCGTTCGCGGCTCCGGGAGGAGCCGCCCTCACCTGTGCGTTGTTCTTGTTCCCCTGCGGCGACGGCCGCTTCTACATCACCGGCACGCCGACGACGTAGGGATGGAATAGGTAGGCGAGGGCGAGATAGAGCACCAGCCCCCCGCCCACCACCAGCGCGTCGCCCGCCCAGTTCTTCGGCGCCACCGGCGCCGGCAGGTTGCGCCGCTTCAGCGAGATGCGGTCGAACACCGCCCAGGCCAGCACCGCGCCGAACAGCACGATGGAGGCGATGTCGCCATTGGCGAGCAGGTGCGCTACCGCCCACGTCTTCACGCCCACCAGCATGGGGTGCTTGAGCCAGGCCTTCACATGGCTCGGCACATAGGCGGCGACGATGGCGATGGCGGCGAACAGCATCAGCAGCAGCGTGAGGTGCCGCATCCCGACCGGCGGGTTCCACACCTGCAGCGGGCCGGAGGCGCGCCACAGGGCATAGCCATAGGCCGTGAGCAGCAGCCCCGAGGCCGCCACCAGGGAATAGAAGCCCTTGTAGGGGCCTTCCCCCAATTGGGCGATGAGGCTGGCGCGCAGGCCCCTGACAGTCGTCACCAGATGGATGCCGAGGAAGACGACGAGACCGAGCAGCATCATCACCATGGGGCAGGTCTCCTTCAGGCGGAGCGAAGCCGTCCGCCGCCGGGCGGACATTAGTGGCACGGGAGCCGGTTGGAAACGGGGCAGCGCGGCCCGGCAACCCGAGGGCGGTGCGAGCGGCGGCAACAGCTTGCGCGCGACCGCAAGCGTGGCACTATGACTGACGGGAGGGCAGCGGGCATGAGTCTAGCTCTGGTTGTGCGACCGCGTGCCGGTCAGGACGAGGCCCGGCATCCGCTCCCGATGCGCCCGCTGCCGGCTTCCCGCAGAGGGCTGGCGGCACTTTTCCTCGCCGTCTTGCTCATCTTGGCGCTGGCCTTTGCCGCTCCTGCCTCCGCCGGCACTGCGGCCGTGGTGGCGCGGATCGATCTGTCGCGCCAGACCATGACGGTGAGCGTCAACGGCATGCCGCAATATTCCTGGCCGGTCTCCACCGCCCGGCGGGGCTATGTCACGCCCACCGGCGCCTACCGGCCGCAGCGCATGTACCGCAGCTATTTCTCGCGCAAGTATTACAACTCGCCCATGCCCTACTCGATCTTCTTCAACGGGGGCTATGCCATCCATGGCAGCTACGAGGTGAGCCGCCTCGGGGCGCCGGCCTCGCACGGCTGCGTTCGGCTCCATCCGTCGAATGCCGCCACGCTCTATTCCCTGGTGCAGAACTACGGGGCGGGCAACACGCTGATTCTCATCACGCGCTGAGGAGTCGCGTTTCTGCTCCTCGTCCGGTGCATGCGTGCCCTGCGGCGAATCCCTCGCAACAGGTCTTCTATTCGTCGCGCACCCATGGTATCGGCCACTGCCAACTCGTAGCGAGGTGTCGGAGCCCAAGGCCAGCCAAGGCTTGGTCCAGGTTCAGCCCCTCGTTCCGGCCCCGATCCAGCGGTCGCGTTCCGCGCCGCCACCAGGAGTTGGCCATGACGACCCCCAATGGGACTGCGCATTCGTCCGCGATCGACAGCCGCTCGCGCTTCCGCGAGGCGCTGACGTTCGACGACGTGCTGCTGACGCCCGGCGCCTCCGAGGTGATGCCCGGTCAGGTGGAGATCGGCACTCAGCTGACCAAGACCATCAGCCTCAACCTGCCGATCCTCTCCGCCGCGATGGATACCGTGACCGAATCGCGGCTGGCCATCGCCATGGCCCAGGCCGGCGGTATCGGTGTCATCCACCGCAATCTCTCGCCCGAGATGCAGGCCGAGCATGTGCGGCAGGTGAAGAAGTATGAATCGGGCATGGTGGTGAACCCCGTCACCATCCATCCCGACCAGACGCTCTCCGACGCCCTCGACCTGATGAAGCGCTATTCCATCTCCGGCATTCCGGTGGTGGAGCGCGGCACCGGCGGCATCGCCGGCCGCCTCGTCGGCATCCTGACCAACCGCGACGTGCGCTTTGCCCGCGATCCCGGCCAGCGCGTCGCCGAGCTGATGACCAAGGACCGCCTCGTCACCGTGCGCGAGGGGCAGGTGAACCAGGACGAGGCCAAGCGCCTCTTGCACCAGTACCGCATCGAGAAGCTGCTGGTGGTGGACGCCGATGATCGCTGCGTCGGCCTCATTACGGTCAAGGACATCGAGAAGGCGGTAGCCTATCCCAACGCCGCCAAGGACGAGCAGGGCCGCCTGCGCGTTGCCGCCGCCACCACGGTGGGCGAGGACGGCTTCGAGCGCACCGAGCGCCTGATCGACGCCGGCGTCGATCTCGTGGTGGTGGACACGGCCCACGGCCATTCCCGCAAGGTGCTGGACCAGGTGGAGCGGATCAAGAAGCTCTCCAACCGCACCCAGATCCTCGCCGGCAACATCGCAACCTCGGACGGCGCCAAGGCGCTGATCGATGCCGGTGCGGACGCGGTGAAGGTGGGCATCGGCCCCGGCTCCATCTGCACCACCCGTATCGTGGCCGGAGTCGGCGTGCCCCAGCTCACCGCCGTGATGGACGCGGTGGAAGCGGCGCTCCTCACCGGAACGCCGGTGGTGGCCGATGGCGGCATCAAGTTCTCCGGCGACCTCGCCAAGGCGCTGGCGGCCGGCGCGTCAGCCGCCATGGTGGGCTCTCTGCTCGCCGGCACCGACGAGAGCCCCGGCGAGGTGTTCCTGTTCCAGGGGCGCTCCTACAAGTCGTATCGCGGCATGGGCTCGGTGGGCGCCATGGCCCGCGGCTCGGCCGACCGCTATTTCCAGGCCGAGGTGCGCGATACCCTGAAGCTGGTGCCGGAAGGCATCGAGGGGCAGGTCGCGTACAAGGGACCGGTGGGCGCGGTTCTGCATCAGCTCGCTGGTGGCCTCCGGGCGGCCATGGGCTATGTGGGCGGCAGCAACCTGCAGGAGTTCCGCGAACGCGCCCGCTTCGTGCGCATCTCCTCGGCCGGCCTGCGCGAGAGCCACGTCCATGACGTGACCATCACCCGCGAGAGCCCGAATTACCCGACCAGCGTCTGACGCGGGCAGGGCTTTCTCGCCGACGCGGCTCACCCCGCGCCGGCGGCGCCTCCGCCGCGCATCCGCACCACGAATTCCACTAGGAAGGCCGTGGACCACGCGACCATCATCGGCCCGATGAGCGATTCGAATCCGGCCAAAGCCCGGAAGGTCCGGGCGATGCTCACACCGTCGGGTCCCAGCGTGGTGTAGGTCGAGAGGGAATAATAGATGGCGTCGCGCGGGTCGGCGATGGCACCCAGCAGCACGTATGCGCCGGCCCAGATGCCGACTTCGGCAAGATGTGCGAGGCTGAGGCTGAGCACCGTGGCGCTGATGATGACGGATTCCACGAAGACGTGGTCGACGTAGATCTTCCCGCGAATCCGGTGGTTGAGGCGGCGGCGGATGATCGTCAGCGAGATCGCGTGCGTGACCACGGTGAGCATCGCCAACACGACGCAAATGACGACGACCGCGAAAACCGCTCCCGAACCGATATTTCCGTCCATGTCCCAGGTCCGCTCCCGTTTTGAGGGGCGCTGACCATACCATCAGTCGGTCGGCTCGACCGCTCCGCGAGAGTGGCGGTCAGTTGTTGCGGCGCGGATCCTTTGGCGGGGTCACGTCGATCATGCCGCTCTCGTCCGGCGTCCCGTAGGCACGCGTCTCGCGCAGGTCGATGACCCGGAAGGAGAAGTTGCCGTCGCGCTTCATGCCCGGTGCGCGGCCGGTAACAAGGGCATAGACGCCACCGCCAATGATCAGGGCGGTGATGACGATGCCGGCCACCAGGATGAGCCCGCCCACGAGGGTGAAGAGGGCGAGGCCCACGAGACCCGCCACCACAAGGCCGGCGATGCCGCCGAAGATGTTCACGAGCTGTTTCATGATTGAAAGACTGCCGGCCAATTCAGGCGGAAATCCGTGCGGCGACGCAGGGGCACCGGCACCTTTTCGTGACCGGACCGGGCGTGGAGCATTGAGGGGCGGGAGGCGGATCAGTCCGCCGTCCCCTCGTCATATTGCTCCATCGCCGGTTCGCGGCCGATCAGCCGGGCGAGCTGGCGCAGGCGGTTCTGCACACGCTCGTTTACCAGCGGCACCAGCGCCTTTGGTACGCTCAGTACCAGCTGGTCGCCCCGCACCTTCAGCGGCATGCGGGGCAGAATGCCCGGCATGGCGGCGGAGAGCACATAGGCCACCCGCATGGCCGCGCCGAGGATACGGGCGCGGTCCAGCATTCCGGTGGTGACCAGTTCCAGGATGCGTGTATCGCTTTCGTCTGCGCCCAAGCCCACATGGCGGAAATAGACCGAGAGCGCCACATAGGCGCGGCCCGGGTGATCAATGCCGGCGAAGGCGGCATGGGCGATCATGTTCAGGCTCTGCTCGCCGCGATAGTCGGGATGGGCGCGCCAGCCCACGTCCGCCAGCAGGCAGGCCGCGCGACGCAGGCGGCGCTCCTCGTCCGCTTCCTCCAGCACGGGGGCGGACGCAAAGAATCCGTCGGTCCAGGCCACCAGTTCCTCGCCGTGCAGGGGCGAGCGTGAGCGCAGGACGTTCATCTCGGCGGCGGCGATGAGCAGCGGGTCGCCGGCGCGCTCGGCTTCCGGCAGCAGCGAATAGAGCAGGCCTTCCCGCACGCCGAGCGCCGAGATCACCACCTCGGACGGGCGTCCCTGCCGCACGATGTTCTCCAGCACCAGCGCGCCGTAGGCGAGCAGGGGCCGGCGGGCATCGGAAATCACGTCGATATGGGCCAGCGCCTCGGTATCGGCGCGATGGACGATGCGGGTGAAGTCCAGCGCCTCGCGGGCCGGAATGACGTAGCCGTGCATCACGTGCAGCGGATAGCCCTTGGTGAACATGTGCAGGCGCGCGAGCGCCCGCCATGTGCCGCCCACCGCATAGAAGGTGCGGCCGGCGAGGCCTTCCAGAACCTGCGCCTCGGGGATGGTGTCGCGGACGATCTTCTCCGCTTTGCGCGTCGAGCGCGCGGAGCGGTCCTGGAGGGCGAGGCCGCCCAGAGGCAGGGTCACACCGGTGCCGACGCAGCCGGCCTTCACGTCCACCAGCTCGAGCGAGCCGCCGCCCAGGTCGCCGACGATGCCGTCCGGCGCATGGACACCGGCGACGATGCCGCACGCGGCGAGTTCCGCCTCGCGCTTGCCGGTCAGGAGTTCGATCCTGGTACCGCAGATCGCCTCGCACTCGGCGATGAACGCCGGGCCGTTCTGGGCGTCACGCGCCGCCGCGGTGGCGAGGGCGTGAACCTCTCCCACCTCCATGGCGTCGCAGAGCGCCCGGAAGCGCTTCAGCGCGGCGAAGGCGCGATCGACCGCATCCTGCGGGAGCCGGCCGGTGGAGAGTACCTCCCGGCCGAGCCCGCACAGGGCTTTCTCATTGAAGACCGGCGTCAGCGCACGGTTGAGCCCCTCGTAGACGACGAGGCGTACCGAGTTGGAGCCGATATCGATGACCGCAACCGGCGCCCCCTGGGACAGCCGGCCAGGCGCATGCGTCAACTCAGCGCCCGCCTCCGCGGCGGACGAAGAGGCTACGCGGCGAAGAATCCTTGAGAGACTTTCCACGTCCGGACAAGCTCGGATTTGTCATGAAGTACTGATGGGCGTTGAACGGTTCCTCGCCCGGCGCCGGGACTATGCGTTCCGAGGAGCCATCCGGCAAGACGCGCCAGCTCTGCTGGTTGTCGATAAGGTTCGCAACCATGATCTGGTCGAGCACCTGCTCATGCACCGTGGGGTTGGTGATGGGGCACAAGGTTTCGACCCGACGGTCGAGGTTGCGCGGCATCAGGTCCGCCGAGGAGATGTAGACGATGGCGTTCGGGCTTGGCAGGCCATGGCCGCCGCCGAAGCAGTAGATGCGCGAGTGCTCCAGGAAGCGCCCGACGATGGACTTCACCCGGATGTTCTCGGAAAGCCCGGGACTGCCAGGCCTGAGGCAGCAGATGCCGCGGATGACGCAATCCACCTGCACGCCGGCGGCGCTCGCGGCATAGAGCGCGTCGATGATCTCGGGGTCCACCAGCGAATTGCACTTCAGCCAGATGGCCGCCGGTCGACCGGCCCGCGCGAACTCGATCTCGTCCGCGATGTGCTTCATCAGACGCGGCTTCAGCGAGGCGGGCGAGACGGCCATCGCGTCCAGCTCGCCCGGCGTCGCATAGCCCGTGATGAAGTTGAAGATGCGCGCTACGTCCTGGGCGATCACCGGGTCGGCGGTGAAGAAGGAGAGATCGGTGTAGATGCGCGCGGTAATGGGGTGGTAGTTGCCGGTGCCCACGTGGACGTAGGTGGCGAGCTGCGAGCCTTCCCGGCGCACCGCCATGGAGAGCTTGCCGTGGGTCTTCAGCTCGATGAAGCCGAACACCACCTGCACGCCCGCGCGTTCCAGGTCGCGGGCCCAGCGGATGTTGGCTTCCTCGTCGAAGCGGGCCTTCAGCTCCACCAGAGCCGTCACCGACTTGCCGGCCTCGGCCGCTTCGGCCAGCGCCTTCACGATGGGGCTGTCGGAGGAGGTGCGGTAGAGGGTCTGCTTGATGGCGACGACGTTGGGGTCGCGGGCGGCCTGACGAAGGAACTGAACCACCACGTCAAAGGATTCATAAGGGTGGTGAACCAGAATGTCCTTCTCACGAATAGCGAGAAAGCAGTCTCCCCCGTGGTCGCGGATGCGCTCGGGAAATCGGGCGTTGTAGGCCTGAAACTTGAGGTCGGGCCGGTCCACCGAAACGAGCTGGGAAAACTCGTTCAGGGCGAGCACGCCGTCCACCACGAAAATCTCGTCGTCATTCACGCCGAGCTCGCGGGCGACGAAGTTGCGCAGCTCCTCCGGCATGGCGGCGTCGGCCTCCATGCGGATCACTTCGCCGTAGCGGCGCTGCTTGAGGGCCGTCTCGAACAGGCGAACGAGGTCTTCCGCTTCTTCCTCGATCTCGAGGTCGCTGTCGCGGATGACCCGGAACACGCCCTGTCCCTTCACCGCGTAGCCGGGGAAGAGGCGTGCGATGAACAGGCCGATCATCTGCTCCAGCGTCATGAAGCGCAGCGCGCCGCTGCCGAGGTCCGGCAGGCGGATGAAGCGATCGACCTTCGCCGGAATGCGGATGAGCGCGTTCATGCCCCGCCCGTCCGACTGGCGCACCAGCTGGAGCGCCAGCGAGAAGCCGAGGTTCGGAATGAACGGGAAGGGGTGCGCCGGATCGATGGCGAGTGGAGTCAGCACCGGGAAGACGTAGTTGAGGAAGTGGCGCTCCAGCACCTCCAGGTCCTCGGGCGTCCCATCGGCGCCGTCCACGAGCACGATGCCGGTACCGGCGAGGTCGCGCCTTAGTTCGCGCCAGCGGCCCTGCTGGTCGGCGATCAGCTGCGCCGCGGCGGCGAGGATGGTGGTGAGCTGCTCGGATGGGGTGAGGCCATCCGGGCTCGGGGTCTGCACGCCTTCGCGCACCTGCTCCTTCAGGCCGGCAACGCGGACCATGAAGAATTCATCGAGGTTGTTGGCGGAGATGGAGAGGAAGCGCAGTTGCTCCAGCAAGGGATGATTGCGGTTCTCCGCTTCCTCAAGCACGCGGCGGTTGAAGCCGAGCCAGGAAATCTCGCGGTTGATGAACCGCTGC
>JAYSCE010000164.1:0-8606 GCA_041915035.1 Xanthobacter sp. | reverse complement strand
GCTTCGTCTACATCACCGGACGCGCCTCCGACATGTACATCTCCGGCGGCTCCAACGTCTACCCGCGCGAGGTGGAGGAGAAGGTGCTCACCCATCCCGCCATCGCGGAAGTGGCCATCCTCGGCGTGCCGGACCCCATGTGGGGCGAGGTGGGCGTCGCGGTCTGCGTGCCGCGCGAGGGGCAGAGCGTGAGCGAGGAGGAGCTGATCGCCTTCCTCGACGGCAAGGTCGCCCGCTACAAGCTGCCCCGGCGCGTGCATTTCTGGGATGCCCTGCCGAAGTCTGCTTACGGCAAGATCACCAAGAAGATGGTGCGCGAGGCCCTGGCCGAGCGCGGGCTCATCTGAGCCGCCGTCCTGCCTAAAACACCCTCAGGGAGAAACGCCGTGTCGAGACCGGGAAGCGTGATTGTGACGGGTGGTGCCTCGGGCATCGGCCTCGCCGTGGTGGAGGAACTTCTGGCCGAGGGCTGGCGCGTGGTCGCCGCCGACCTCGTGCCCGATAGCATCGAGAAGGCGCGGGCGGCGCTCGCCGCCCATGGCGACACCGTGCGGGTCGTCCAGGCCGACATTTCCGATGAGGCGCAGGTGGTGAAGCTCGTCGCCGAGACGGAGAGTGGGTTCGGCCCGCTTTGGGGGGTGGTCAACTCCGCCGGCATCGCCCGCGACATCCCCGCCCTCGACACGTCCGCCGACATCTTTCGCAAGATCCTCGACGTGAACGTTATCGGCACCTTTCTCGTGGCGCGTGAGGCGGCGAAGGTGATGCAGGCGCGCAGTGCCGGCTCCATCGTCAACATCGCGTCCGTCTCAGGCATCCAGGGCAATCTCGGCCGCGCCGCCTATGGCTCGTCCAAGGGCGCGGTGGTGGTGCTGACGAAGATCCTCGCGGTGGAGTTCGCGGCCCTCGGCATCCGCGTCAACGCCATCGCGCCGGGGCCGGTTGATACGCCGCTGGTGCAGGCGGTCCACACCGATCAGGCCCGCGCCGCATGGACCGCCCGCGTGCCGCTCAACCGCTATGCGCAGCCGAAGGAGATGGCCGGCACCATCGCCTTCCTGCTCGACCCCGAGAAGTCCTCCTACGTCACCGGCCAGACCATCAGCGTGGATGGCGGCTTCACCGCCGGCGGGTTGATCGGGCTGTGACGGGGGAGAGCATGAAGGGCAGCGTCATCGTCACCGGCGGTGCGTCCGGCATCGGTCTTGCCGTGGTGGAGACCTTGCTCGGCGAGGGCTGGCGCGTCGTCGCGCTGGACCTTGCCGCCGACAGCATCGCCAAGGCGCGGGAGCACCTCGCCCCCCACGGGGAGCGGGTGCGGTTCGAGACGGTGGACATCACCGACGAAAGCGCGGTGGCGGCGGCCGTGGCGCGCACGGCGGCGGACTTCGGCCCGCTCAGAGGCGTGGTGAACTCGGCCGGCATCGCACGCGATATTCCCGCCTTCGACACGACGGTGGAACTGTTCCGCAAGGTCCTGGACATCAACCTCGTCGGCAGCTTCGTCGTGGCGCGGGAAGCGGCGAAGGCCATGCGGGAGACGGGCGGCGGCTCCATCGTCAACATCGCCTCCATTTCCGGCCTGCGCGGCAATCTCGGCCGCTCCGCCTATGGCGCCTCCAAGGGCGGCGTGGTGACGCTGACGAAGATCCTCGCGGTGGAGTTCGCGCCGCTGGGCATCCGCGTGAATGCGGTGGCGCCCGGCCCCATCGAGACGCCGCTGGTGCGCGAACTGCTCACGGCCGAAACCCGCGCTGCATGGCTGAAGACCCTGCCGCTCCGCCGCACCGGCACGCCGGAGGAGGTGTGCGGTGCCGTCTCCTTCCTGCTGGACGAAGGGGCGTCCTCCTTTGTCACGGGCGAGACCATCGCCGTGGATGGCGGGTTCTCGGCGGGCGGCCTCATCAACGTCTGAGGCGGTTGGGGCGCCCGCTCGTCCACACGGAACCGCGACGCAGCCGTTGACCTGCCACGCGGCTCGGGCATCGTCTGGAGGGCGCACCGATTCCGCGCCGGGAGGCCGAGATGGAGGAGAGCGGTCAGGTCTTCGACCTCGCCATCGTCGGCGGCGGCATCAATGGCTGCGGCATCGCGCGCGATGCCGTGGGGCGCGGCCTCAGCGTGGTGCTGTTCGAGAAGGGGGATCTTGCCTCCGGCACCTCTTCCGCCTCCACCAAGCTGATCCATGGCGGCCTGCGCTACCTCGAATATTACGAATTCCGGCTGGTGCGCGAGGCGCTGGCCGAGCGGGAGGTGCTGTGGGGTATCGCGCCTCACATCGTCTGGCCGCTGCGCTTCGTGCTGCCGCACCATCCCGGCCTGCGCCCGGCCTGGATGCTGCGGCTCGGGCTTTGGCTCTACGACCATATCGGCGGCCGCCGCCTGCTGCCGCCCACCCGCACGCTGGACCTGCGGCACGATCCTGCCGGCCAGCCCCTGCGGCCGGGCTATGGCCGGGCCTTCGAATATTCCGACTGCTGGGTGGAGGATGCGCGCCTCGTGGTGCTCAACGCCCGCGATGCAGCCGACCGTGGCGCATCCATCCGCCCGCGCACCCGCGTGACCGGCGCGGAAAGGGAGGGCGCGCTCTGGGTGATCGGGACCGAGCATGAGGGCCGGCCCGAGACGGTCCGGGCGCGGGCGCTGGTGGATGCCGCCGGCCCCTGGGCGGGCGAGGTGCTCGACGTGCTGAAGACCGGCCGGGGCGAACCGCACGCTCCGCTCCGCCTCGTGCAGGGCAGCCACATCGTGGTGCCGCGGCTCTATGCGCACGAGCGCTGCTACATCTTCCAGAATGCCGACGGACGCATCATCTTCGCCATCCCCTACGAGGGTGATTTCACCCTCATCGGCACGACCGACCGCGACTTTTCCGGCCATCCGGAGGACGTCCACGCGACGCCGGAGGAGGTCGCCTATCTCTGCGCGGCGGCCAGCGAATATTTCGCCGCCACGATCGCCCCCGAGCAGGTGGTGTGGACCTATTCCGGCGTGCGTCCGCTCTATGACGACGGGGCGAGCGCCGCCCAGTCGGCGACGCGGGACTATGTGCTCGCCCTCGACGTGCCTGACGAGGGCGCGCCGCTCCTCACCGTGTTCGGCGGCAAGATCACCACCTATCGCCGGCTGGCGGAGGCAGCGCTGGCGCGGCTCGCGCCGCACTTCCCGCATCTCGGGGCACCCTTCACTGCCAGGGCGCCGCTGCCGGGCGGCGACTTTCCCCGGCAGGGCTACGAGACGCTGGTGCGGGCCCTGCGCGGCGCTTTCCCGGCGCTCGATCCCGCCTTGCTCGCCCGGCTCGCGCGGGCCTATGGCACGTCAGCTTTCCAATTGCTGGAGGGCGTCACTGACGAGGATGATCTCGGAGACTGGTTCGGCGCGCATCTGTGCGCTCGCGAGGTGGATTATCTGATGGACCGGGAATGGGCTGAGACCGTCGCCGACGTGCTGTGGCGGCGGTCCAAGCTCGGCCTGCGCACCGCGCCGCACGCGGTGGCGGCGCTCGACGCCTACATGGCGGCGCGCCGCGCCTGAAAGCAGAACAAGGGAGGACGCCGTGGCCGCCTACATTCTCGCCATCGACCAGGGCACCACCTCTTCGCGCGCGCTGCTGGTGCGGCAGGACGGCTCCGTCGCGGCGCTGGCGCAGGAGGAACTGCCGCAGCATTTCCCCGCCTCCGGCCATGTGGAGCAGGAGGCGGAGGACATCTTCGGCACCGTGCTCAATTGCTGCCGCGCGGTGCTGGCCAGGGCCGGTGCCACGGCGTCCGACGTCGCAGCCATCGGCATCACCAACCAGCCTCGTGTGGGAGCGGGCGACCGGCCGCGCCATCCACCGGGCCATCGTCTGGCAGGACCGCCGCACGGCCGAGGCCTGCGCCCGGCTGGAGGCGGAAGGCCATGGGGGGCTCGTGAACGCGCGCACCGGCCTTCTGCTCGATCCCTATTTCTCCGCGACCAAGATCGCCCACATCCTCGATGCCGTGCCCGGCGCGCGGGAACGGGCGGAGACGGGGGAACTGGCCTTCGGCACGGTGGACAGCTTCCTGCTCCACCGCCTCACCGGAGGTCGCGTCCATGCCACGGACGCCACCAATGCCGCCCGGACCCTGCTCTTCGACATCCATCGCGGCGCGTGGGACGACGACCTCCTCGCGGTGTTCGGCGTGCCGCGCGCTTTGCTGCCGGAGGTGAAGGACTGCGCCGCGGACTTTGGCACCACCGATCCCGAGCTGTTCGGCGGTCCCATCCCCATCCGGGGCGTGGCGGGGGACCAGCAGGCGGCCATGGTGGGGCAGGCGTGCTTCGCGCCCGGCATGGTGAAATCCACTTACGGCACCGGCTGCTTCGCCCTGCTCAACACCGGCTCCACCCCCGTCGCCTCTTCAAGCTGGCTGCTGACCACCATCGCCTATCAGATCGGCGGACGGCGGACCTTTGCGCTGGAAGGTTCCATCTTCGTCGCCGGCGCGGCGGTGCAGTGGCTGCGCGACGGGCTGAAGATCATCGCCGCCGCCAGCGAGAGCGACCGCCTCGCGGTGCAGGCGGACACGGAACAGGACGTGATCCTTGTTCCCGCTTTCGTCGGTCTCGGGGCGCCCTATTGGCGGCCGGAGGTGCGCGGCGCCCTGTTCGGCCTCACCCGCGCGACGGGTCCTGCGGAGCTGGCGCGGGCGGCGCTGGAGAGCGTCTGCTTCCAGACCGTGGACCTGATCGACGCCATGCGCGCGGATTGGCCGGATGGGGACACCGTGCTGCGCGTGGATGGCGGGATGACCGCCTCGGACTTCACCATGCAGCGCCTCGCCGACCTTCTCGGTGCGCCGGTGGACCGGCCGGTGGAGAAGGAGACGACCGTGCTCGGCGCCGCCTATCTCGCCGGCCTCGAATGCGGCTTCTTCCCGCCGCCGGACGAGTTCGCCGGCCAGTGGCGGCTGGAGCGGCGCTTCACGCCGCAGATGCTGCCGGAGGTGCGCGCCGGCCGCATCGCCCAGTGGCGGGATGCGGTGGGGCGGCTGATTGGTGGCGTATGAGCGCGGGCGGGTTGACCTCTCCGCCGCGCTGCCGCCGAATGGCACCAACAAACAAAGGGGGGCGCGGCCATGGTCCGGGACGACAGTTTCTCGGCGGACGAGCGCGCCGCCATCTACCGCTGCATCGCCGCGCGGCGGGACGTGCGCCGGAACTTCCTGCCCGATCCCGTGCCGGACGCGGTGCTCGCCCGGGTGCTCGCGGCCGGCCATGCGGCGCCCTCTGTCGGCTTCCTTCAGCCGTGGAATTTCATCGTGGTGCGCTCGGACGAGACCAAGGCGGCGCTGCACGAAGCCTTTTCCCGTGCCAATGCCGAAGCGGCTGCGATGTTCGAGAGCGAGCGTGCGCAGCTCTATCGCACGTTGAAGCTGGAGGGCCTGCGTGAGGCGCCGCTCCTCCTGTGCATCACCTGCGAACGGGACCGGGCGGGGCCGGTGGTGCTGGGGCGCACGCATCAGAGCGAGATGGACATCTATTCCACCGTCTGCGCGGTGCAGAACATCTGGCTGGCGGCACGGGCGGAAAATCTGGGTATCGGCTGGGTGTCCATCCTGGACCTCGCCGACCTGCACCGCATCCTTGCCATTCCGGACCACATCGTACCCGTGGCGCTGCTGTGCGTGGGCTATGTGGACGGCTTCGCGGCGACGCCCGACCTCGAGCGCGCCGGCTGGCGCCAGCGCCTGCCGCTGGAGGAACTGGTGTTCGCGGAGCGATTCGGCGTGCGGGAGAAGGAGGGGACTTAAGGTCCGCCCGCCTCAGCGCAAGCTTAAGGCCTGCCCGCCTCAGCGGGCGAGGGCGACCTGCTGGCCGGTCTCGGCGATGGTGCCGACGTAATGGTTGGGTCCATCCGGCTGGAGCCGGGCGGTCACCTTGCCCTGATGGTTCTGCAGCACGATGTCCGAGCCCATCATGTCCCAGCCCTTGGTCATGAAGATCTCGCTGGGGCAGGAGACGTCGGCCTGGGCGGAGAGGCCGCTGAGGCCGCGGTCGGTACCGAGGCGGACCGGGCAAGAGGCCTTGCCGCCATCCCACGAGAAGCTCCAGGCGCCGGAAACCTGCTCCTTCGCCGCGCTGGGGGCGAAGGCGGTGGCGCCGGGATTGGCCGGAGGCGGGGTGAGCGGCACGTTGGAGGCGGTGGTGCGCGGCGTGATGGCGCCGGTGGCGGTGTCGGCCGCGGCGGTGGACACATTGCCGGGCACGGGCGAGGATTCAACCGCACCCGTCGGCGCCGTGAGCACGCGATTGGCCGCCGTGGCGGACGGCTTCGCCCCGAAGCCGTCAAGCTCCGTGCTGCACCCGCCGAGGGTCAGCGCCAGCGCCGCCGTAACCAGAACCACCTTCATCCATTGTTCTCCGGACGTGTCCGCAACCTAGCGCCTCCGCACTAAAACCGCCACCCGCCCCTGAGTGGCTTGCACGGGACGCCATCGACGTTCGGACCGCAACTGACGGGCGCAAACCCTAGCCGGCTGCGGGTAAACGCACCCTTTCGGGAGATCGTGGCAGCAGCAAGGCTGATGATGTATCCAGATACCAATGGAGGGCGACGGATGGACGTGATGGTTAAGGCGGTTTAATCACGTGCCCACCTTGGCGGCACGATATTCCGCATCTTTCTGCTGTCCTTTCCTTGCCCGGAGCTTTCCATGGCCATGCTCGATCCCCGCACGCTGACCCTCATCGTGACCGGTGCCACCTCGGGCATCGGCGCCGCCACTGTCCGCCGCTTCGCGAGCGCCGGATCGAAGGTGGTGGCGGTGGGCCGCCGGGCCGACCGCCTGGAAGGCCTCAAGGCCGAATTCGGCGACCTGATCCTGCCGCTGGAACTCGACGTGCGGGACGAGAAGGCGACCTTCGAGGCCTTCGCCAGCCTGCCGGCGCCGTTCGCCGACTACAACATCGTCTTCGCCAATGCCGGTCTCGCGCTTGGTCTCGAGCCCGCGCAGAACGCGGACCTGGATGAGTGGAAGACCATGGTGGAGACCAACATCACGGGCCTGCTCACCACCGTGCGCGCGAGCCTGCCGGCCATGGTGGCGCGCAAGGAGGGGCATGTGGTGTTCACCGGCTCCGTCGCCGGCGACTACCCCTATTTCGGCGGCAACGTCTACGGCGCGACCAAGGCTTTCGTGAAGCAGTTCTCCTTGAATCTCTGGGCAGATGTGGCCGGCACCGGCGTGCGCGTCACCAACATCGAGCCGGGTCTGGTCGAGACCGAATTCTCCGTGGTCCGTTTCTCCGGCGACAAGGGCAAGGCGGATCAGGTCTATGCCGGCTACACCCCCATGACCGGCGAGGACATCGCGGAGCAGGTGTATTTCGCCTGCACCGTGCCCCGCCACGTCAACATCAACCGCATCCAGTGCATGGCGGGCCAGCAGACCTTCAACGGCCTGACCGTGCGGCGCGACCCTGCCTGAAGGACCTGACCGGGGCGGGGAAATCGGGTGGCCGGGCCTTGCGGCGCCTGCTGAGATGGGCAACGCTCGATCAGAAGGAGACGTGCCGTGCTGGCGCTTGATGCCCCCGATCTCATCCTGCCCGCGGCGGCACCGGCGCTGACGGCGACGCCTGCCGCCCCGCTCGACATCGCCGCCCGCGACTACGACGTGGTGCGCCGGGCGGTGGAATACATCTCCTGCAACGTGCGCCGGCAGCCGGAGGTGGAGGAGATCGCCGCCGCCACCGGGGTCTCTGCCCGCGCGCTCACCGACCTGTTCCGCCGCTGGTGCGGCCTCACGCCCAAGGCGTTCCTCCAGGCGGTGACACTGGACCGCGCCCGGCGCATCGTCGCCGAATGCCCGAACGTGCTTGACGCCGCGCTGGAGCTGGGCCTGTCCGGTCCCGGGCGGCTGCACGACCTCTTCGTGGTGCACGAGGCCATGTCGCCGGGGGAGTGGAAGACCGGCGGCGCCGGCCTCGTGATCCGCTTCGGCTTCCATCCGTCCCCGTTCGGGCAGGCGCTCGCCATGTCCACGCCCCGCGGGCTGTGCGGCCTCGCCTTCGCCGATCTGGGGGAAGAGGCGGCTGCGCTCGCCGACATGCGCTCGCGCTGGCCCAATGCCACCTATGTGGAAGACCCGACCGCCACCGCCCCGCTGGTGGCGCAGATATTCGATCCGGCCTCCTGCCGGGGCGACCAGCCCCTGCGCATCGTCTTCATCGGCACGGATTTCGAGATTCGTGTGTGGGAGACGCTGCTGCGCATCCCCATGGGCCGGGCCACCACCTATTCCAGCATCGCCGAGCACGTGGGCAGCCCCAAGGCGGCGCGGGCGGTAGGAGCGGCAGTGGGCAAGAACCCCATTTCCTTCGTGGTCCCCTGCCACCGCGTCATCGGCAAGAGCGGCGACCTCACCGGCTATCACTGGGGCCTGACGCGCAAGCGCGCCATACTCGGCTGGGAAGCCGCGAAGGTGGAGCCGAAGGGGGAGTGAGGGGTGGGGACCTACCCCACCCAGCCCAGCAACTCCCGCTCCACCACGGTCTTCAGCACCCGCATGCCCTCGTCGCCGGCCTTGAGGCAGGGGATGGCGGCGAAATTATAGCCGCCAGCGTGCTCGAAGATCTCG
>JAYSCE010000163.1:0-8612 GCA_041915035.1 Xanthobacter sp. | reverse complement strand
GTCCGAGATCGTTACCGTGGCGGCGACATAGGCAATGCCGGCATGATCGGCGCCGAGCTCCTGTAGGGCGAGGTCGGCGTCCTCCGCCTTGTTGGCGGCATCGGAATCCACCAGCACCGAGGCCTCGTTGGTTATCACCTCCTTGAGGATGGCGGCGATGGACTTGCGCTTGGCGAACCACTGCCGGCGGATCTTCGTGAGGAGCCGGATGGCGTCGGTCTTGTCGAGGAGGATGGCGCGGGTGGACCAGCGATAGGGAAAGGCCAGCCGGTTGAGATCGTCGAGGATCCCCGGCGTCGTCGCCGTGGGAAAACCCACGATGGTGAGGATGCGCAAGTGCTCCGTGCCCAACATGGGCTCGAGCCCACCGGTGAGAGGCTGGTCGGCGAGGAGAGCATCCAGGTACATGGGCGTCTCGGGAACACGCACCCGCTGGCGCCGGGTCGAGACGCAGCCGTGGAGATAGGTCAGGGTCTCGGCGTCATCGAGCCAGTGGCACTCGGGCATGAAGGCCTCGACCAGCCGCAGCACCCGGTCCGTGCGATCGATGAAAGCGCTCAGTACCCCGTGGGGATCGACGCCGTCGCGTGCACGACCCTCATAGAGCCAACTCTCCGCCCGTGCGGCATCCTCCGCCGGCGGGAGCCAACAGAAGGTGAGGAAATAGCTCGACTCGAAATGGCTGCCGGCTTCGGCGAAGCCAGCCTTGCGCTCGGCATCCACCAGCGCCGAGGCCGGATCGGGGAAGGTGCTCTCGGGATAGACCCCCGCCTCATGCCGCTGGGCCTCCACGAACAATGCCCAGCCGGAGCCGAGGTGGCGGAAGGCGCTGTTGAGGCGACTTGCCACCGCCACCAACTCGGCCGGCACGGCGGACTCAAGGTCCGGGCCGCGGAAGCGCGCCGTGCGCTGGAAGCTGCCATCCTTGTTGAGGACGACGCCTAGGGCAACGAGGGCCGCCCACGGCAAATAGTCCGCGAGCCGGCTCCCGTGTCGTCGATACTCGGTAAGGTTCATCATGGCGCGCGCCCCTCAGACCGACAAATGGGAGGGGATGCGCAGATGCCGGTGCACCACATCGACGAACAGCGGATCGCGCTTGGCGGCCCAGACGGCGGCGAGGTGGCCGATCGCCCAGAGGGCGAGGCCAACGAGCCAGAGCCTGAGCCCCAGCCCGACGGCGCCGGCGAGGGTGCCGTTGAAGATGGCCAGCGCCCGCGGCGCACCGCCGAGCAGAATCGGCTCGCTGAGTGCCCGGTGGACCGGGACGGAGAAGCCCGGCACCTCGCCGGTATCCCCGGACATCAGACCAGAGCCCCGCCGCTGAAGGAGAAGAAGGAGAGGAAGAAGCTGGAAGCGGCGAAGGCGATGGAGAGGCCGAACACGATCTGGATCAGCCGCCGGAACCCGCCCGAGGTGTCGCCGAAGGCGAGCGCGAGGCCGGTGGAGATGATGATGATCACCGCAATGATCTTGGCCACCGGCCCCTGGATGGACTCCAGGATGGACTGCAGCGGCGTCTCCCACGGCATGGAGGAGCCGGAGGCATTGGCAGCAGAGATCGCGCAGGTGAAGGCGGCAATTGCCGCAGCGGTTCGCAGCAGGCTGCGATGGAGGGAAACAGAGCTCGGCGTCACGGGGAGGTTCCTTCTACGGTAGGAGGGACAGCGGGAGAGATCCGCTAGTCGCCGTCGGGGCCGAGCCCTTCGACGCGGACGAGCTCGGTGAGCTGGCGCGCGGCACCGCGGCCGGACAGCAGGGCGATGAGATCGATGGTCTCGGAGATCAGAGCGCGCGGGACAGTGACGACGGCTTCCTGGATGAGCTGCTCCAGCCGTCGTAGGGCGCCCATGGCGCTGCCGGCGTGAATGGTGCCGATGCCGCCGGGATGGCCCGTCCCCCACGCCTTCAGGAGGTCCAGGGCCTCCGCGCCGCGGACTTCACCGATGGGGATGCGGTCGGGGCGCAGGCGGAGCGAGGAGCGCACGAGGTCGGAGAGCGAGGCGACGCCGTCCTTCGTGCGCATGGCCACGAGATTGGGCGCGGCGCACTGGAGCTCGCGAGTGTCCTCGATGAGGATGACCCGCTCGGATGTCTTGGCCACCTCGGCCAGCAGCGCATTGGTGAGGGTGGTCTTGCCGGTGGAGGTGCCGCCGACCACCAGGATGTTGGCGCGCGAGGCGACGCCCTGGCGGAGGGCCTCGGCCTGCGGTGCCGACATGATGCCGGTGGCGACATAGTCGTCGAGCGTGAACACCGCGACGGCGGGCTTGCGGATGGCGAAGGTAGGGGCGCCAACAACCGGCGGAAGCAGGCCCTCAAAACGCTCGCCCGTCCCAGGAAGCTCGGCGGAGAGCCGCGGCGCTCCGGCGTGGACCTCCGCGCCGATGTGGTGCGCGACGAGGCGGATGATGCGCTCGGCGTCGCCGGGGGCCAGCTTCTGGCCTGTGTTGGCGAGGCCTTCGGACAAGCGGTCGACCCAGAGCCGCCCGTCCGGGTTGAGCATGACCTCGACGACGGTGGGGTCATCCAACAGACGGGAGATCACAGGGCCCAGAGCGGTGCGCAGCATGCGCACGCCGCGTGTCAGGCCTTCCGATCTGTGAGCTGAAGCCGCCATGTCATCCCCGCTTTGGCCGGGAGGAGCGATGCATGAGCTTCCCGGACGGAGATGATCAAAGAAGGGGGAATTGGGGGAGATTCAACAACGGAACGCAGGCATCGCAGCGTGGCGTGCGATTGCCTGAAATCGGCGTGACGTTCGTCCTCGTGACCTTAGACCCTTTTCTCCTCCGGTTCAGGAGAGCCGGCGCAGCTTCTTGTGGTTCATGACGATGCCCTGGCGCCTCAGCATGACGTGAATCCGCCGGTAGCCGAACCGGCGGCGCTCGCCGGCCACGACCTTCATGGCCTCGCGCAAGCCTGCATCGTCGGGACGGACGCTCCGATAGCGCATACTGGTGCGATCGACGCTCAGGGCCTTGCACGCCCGACGCTGGCTCACCCCGTGCTCCGCACAGGCGTGGGCCACGGCTTTACGCCTCGCATCGGGCGTCACCATTTTTTGCGGCGACATCCTTCAGGATGGCGTTGTCCAGCATCTGCTCGGCGAGCAGCTTCTTCAGGCAGGCGTTCTCATCTTCGAGCGCCTTCAGCCGGCGGGCATCGGACACGTCCATGCCGCCATACCTCGCCTTGAACTTGTAGAAGGTGGCCGAGGAGATGCCGTGCTTGCGGCAAACGTCAGCAGTCTTCGCGCCATCCTCATCGACATCCGACGGGCCGAAAGCGCCTGAAACAAAAAAAGGCCCAGGCAACTGCCGGAGCCTCCTCTCGTTCCACACAGCCTGTTCGGCCGCCCCTTTCTTCGTACTCCCTTGCCTCGTAAGCGGAGCCCTTCCCCACCTTTCGCCGGTGAGGTTGAGGCGGTGATGTTCCGAGCCTGGAGGGCTTGGGTATATCGCGATTTCAGAGCTTACGTTTAATTCGAGCGCCGAAGAGCCGGTCCGACGCGCTGGCCATCAAGCTTAGTAAAGCCGCGAATCTATCCGCCGAATGGGGCCAACTCACTGTCAGAACGGCAGCAGAACAACGCCCATGGCGGCATGCCCGAACGTACCGTCGAGATCAACCAGGTCGCCGAAGCCGATGCCAATACCGGTCTTTTGCCATCGCGTCACCGGACGAACTCCTATCCATTCCCCACGCGGCTCACGGGTGAAGTGGATGGCGAGGTCGGTGTTGGGGTAGCCCGCAACTGGTGCTGGTCCCGGCAAGCCAGGACGGGCCATGCCGTGCAAGGTATCGGCGGGAGCAATAGCCGCGAGGAAGGCGGATGCCATTGGTATCACCGGCATGGTCCACCGGAACCAAACGCCGCCGTCTTCGGCCAAACGTGGATCCAGCACGTCCAGAAGCCAGGATTCGCCGTGGCTCACCCCAACATTGCGACGGGGTAAGTCCTGTGGATCTCTATCAGGTGGGGCTGGGTCGGAGGCATAGTCGGCTTCAAGTGTCGAAATCCGGGTTTCTCCCGCGAAGGTCATCGTGCAGCGTGCGGTAACCACACCGTCGACCTCCAGGTGCGCATCGAATAACGCGGTGCGGCGGCCCACCCGCACCGGCTGCACCCTTACCTGAAGCACGCTCCCCAACGGGGTTGGCCGAAGGAAGTCCGTGCGCACCGCAAGGGGCCGCAAACCTTCCGGCGCGGCCTTCTCCATCTCGGCCATCATCGCGGTTGTCACTATGCCGCCATGAACGCCGTCGAACGGACCGCGGGCAAAGCACCCCGCTCACCAGACGCCGTCACCAAGGTTCTCCAAAACGCTCATGGCCCGCTTACTATCGGGTGCGGTGTGGCGTGGCATTGCAGCTCCTTCTGTTTCGCTTCTATTCAATCGTGCCCCAGCGACGGCGGCATCGTACGAATCGGGAGGCGGTGTCCGTCGAAGCGATAAGGAGGAGCCAGGATAGACCTCAGCGCGCTATCGGCCGCGGCGTGCACCACCATGCCGGTGGACCGCGTCCGGTCCGATGTCAGAGCCTCGTGAAGGCCGAGAACCTCGCCGGCGGGAATGCCTTCCGCGCGCAGCTTCGCCAGCAGGTCCCCTCGGCTGTGACGGAGCAGCTCGGAGCCGATCTGCGGCAGCAGCGCCGCCCGGTTGCGCGAGCGTTCGAGATTGGTGGCGAAGCGCGGATCCTCCGCCAGCTCCGGCCGGCCGATCACCGCCGTGCAGAACCGCCGGAACTGGGCATTGTTGCCCACGGTGATGACGAGTGGCCCATCCGCCGCCTCGAACACGCCGTAAGGCACGATGGAGGGATGGGCATTGCCGTAGCGCGGCGGGTCCTTGCCCTGCACCAGCGCCTCCAGCCCGTAATAGGAGGTGATGGCGAGGCCGCAGTCGAACAGCGCTAGCTCCACCTGCCGGCCCTTGCCGGTGCGGGTGCGCTGGTAGAGCGCGGCAAGCACCGCCTGCGCGGCATACTGGCCGGTGAACAGGTCCACCGCCGCCACCCCGAACTTCAGCGGCGGCTGCCCGGCCTCCCCGTTCAGCGCCATCAGTCCGGCCTCGCCCTGCACCAGCAGGTCGTATCCCGGGCGCGTCGCCTCCGGCCCGCTGGAGCCGTAGCCGGTGATGGAGCAGTAGATGAGGCCCGGATTCTCCGCGCTGAGCGCCTCGTAGCCGAGGCCGAGGCGGTCGGCGCCGCCGGTCTTGAAGTTCTCGACCAGCACGTCACTCTCGCGCGCCATGGCCTTGACCCGGGCGAGGCCCTCCGGCGTCGAGAGGTCGATGCCGACCGACGTCTTGTTGCGGTTCACAGCGTCGAAATAGGAGGTGTTGGTGGCGCCGGTTCGCAGGCCCCAGTCGCGGGTGTCGTCGCCGCGCTCGGGGTGCTCCACCTTCACCACCTCCGCCCCGAGATCCCCCAGCACCTGTGCGCACCAAGGCCCGGCAAGGATGCGCGACAGGTCGAGCACGCGCACGCCGGCGAGCGGCAGATCGTCGGCCAGCCCATGGGCGGCGGGATTGGTTTCACTCATCGACGCAAGCTCCAGTTGGCACGCGGTCAGGCCCCCATCACCCCATCGAGCCCGCGCACCATTTCCACGAGCCGCGGGCGCACCTCGTCGAGCAGGAACTGGGGGGCGGTGATGACGGTGGGGGCGCCACAATTGATGGCCATGGGCGGCAGGCCGCGCCCCGGCCGGAAGCCGACGGCGATGGCGCTGACGCTCTCCTGCCACTCGCCGAACGAGCAGCAGCAGCCGAGCGTGGCGTGATCCTCGATCGCCTTCTCGAGAGTCTCCCGCACCTTGGGCCAGGCGAGCGGATCGAGCATGCGCAGCTCCTCGAACAGGGGCGCGCGCTCGGCCGGCGTCAGGGCGGCGATGAAGGCACGGCCGATGGACGAGCGCACCATGGACATGCGCACCCCCACCTCGATGTTGAGCGAGATGGCCGCTGGCCCGCGCATGCACTCCACGTAGCGCATGGAGAGACGGTCGCGCACCGCGAGGCCCACCGTTCCGTTGGAGAAGTTCGCCAGCTCGCGCATGGCGGGCCGCGCGATCTGGCGGACGTCGAGACCGCCCAGCGCCACCGTGCTCAGCGCCATCAGCTGGGTGCCGAGGCGATACTTGCCCACCTCCTCCACGTAATGGAGGTAGCCGAGCTTGGTGAGGGTGTAGGTGAGCCGCGAGACGGTGGAGCGGGGCAGCTTGCAGCGCTCGGTGATCTCGTGGTTGGCGAGGAAGGTCTCGCCGCGCTTGAAGCAGGCCAGCACCTCCAGCCCGCGCGCGAGAGCCGTCACGAAGTGGCGGTCGTCCTTGCCGTCGCCATCGGCGTCGAGATCTTGGGCGGCGTTTTCGGTCTGTCGCATGGTGCTGCTCTCGATGGCATCCGGACACTGCGGCGAGAGGCCCGGACCAACGCCATTATCGGGGATTCGCGGCCGGACGCGTCGCTGGCCCTACTTTCTGAAGAAAGCGGCGAACGCCACCTGCGCGGCCGGCTCCAGCCGCAGGGTGTGGAAGTGCTCGGCCTCCAGCGCCAGCGCATCCGCCACCGGGCCTGCGGTGGCCGCGCGCAGGAGGCGCTTGGTGGTGGCGAGCGAGGTAGCGCCGCCAGCGCCGGCGCCTTCGCGTGCGCGAGGCCGAGCGCACCACTTTCCGCCGTCACGGCATTGACGATGCCGGCCTCCGCCGCCACCTCGGCGCCGAACACCTCGCCGAGCAGCAGTAGCTCGCTCGCGCGCTTCGATCCGGCGATGCGGGGCAGCAGGTAGCTCGAAGCCCCCTCCGGGCACAGGCCCAGATTGACGAACGGTAGGCGGAAGCGGGCTCCGGCGCCGGCATAGGCGAGATCGAAATGCAGCAGCATGGTGGTGCCGATGCCCACCGCGAACCCCTCCACCGCCGCCACCGCCGGCTTGAGAAAGGCGCTGAGGGCGTTGAGGAAGGTGAGGCCGGCGCTCGGCTCGCCCGCGTTGGAGGTGTCCTGGAAATCGGCGAGGTCGTTGCCGGCGGTGAAGCAGTTGCCGGCGCCGGTCAGCACCACCACGCGCACCGACTCAGCCTCACCGGCGGCGGCGAAGGCATCACCCAGCGCCTTGTAGGTGGCGCGGTCCAGCGCGTTGCGGCGCTCGGGCCGGGACATGGTGAGAAGGCGCACGCCGGGGTGCGGATCGGTGACGATGAGGCTCTGCGTCATGGCGGCGGCTCCTGATCCTTCTGGCGCTCCCCGGGGCGGGGGGCGGTACGGTGTCGGCATTCAGGCGGTAAAGCCCGCCGCATCAACGGCGAGGCGGGCGAGGGCGTCGGCATATTCGCGGGCGAGGCCGGCGACCACCTCGGCCACCAGCGGCGCATCGGCGATGGTGCCCACCCCCTGCCCCGCGCCCCACACGTCGCGCCACGCCTTTACCTTGCCGGAGCTGAAGCTCATGGCGGTCTTGTCGGCGTGGGGCAGGTTGTCCGGGTCGAGGCCCGAGGCGACCACGGAGGGCTTCAGGTAATTGCCCGGCACGCCGGTGAAGAAGGGCGAATAGAGGATGTCGGCCGCCTGCGCGTCGGCGATCATCTCCTTGTAGGGCGGCACCGCGCGGGATTCCACCGTGGCGATGAAGCGCGTGCCCATGTAGGCGAAGTCCGCCCCCAGCGCCTGCGCGGCGAGGATCGCCTCCCCGGTGGTGATGGCGCCGGCGAGCGCCACCGGCCCGTCGTAGAAGCGGCGCACCTCGCCCAGCAGCGCGAACGGGCTCAGCGTGCCGGCATGGCCGCCGGCCCCCGCGCACACCAGGATGAGGCCATCCACCCCCGCCTCCAGCGCCTTTTCCGCGTGGCGCACCGTGGTGACGTCGTGGAACACCACGCCGCCATAGGAATGGGCCTGCCGCACCACGTCGCCGGGCGCGCGCAGGGAGGTGATGATGAGCGGCACCTCATGGGCGACGCAGGTCTCCATGTCGCGCTCCAGCCGGTCGTTGGAGGCGTGGACGATCTGGTTCACCGCGAACGGGGCGATGCGCCGGGTGGGGTCGGCGGCGCGCGCCGCGGCGAGCTCGGCCTTGATGCGGGTGAGCCATCCATCCAGCGTGTCCGGCGCGCGGGCATTCAGCGCGGGAAAGGCGCCGACCACGCCGGCGAGGCATTCGGCGATGACCAACTCCGGTCCTGACAGGATGAACATGGGCGAGGCGATCACCGGCAGCGCGAGCGTGCCGCGGAACGCCGGCGGAAGACGATCTGACGGCGCGATCATCGGCCGGCCCCTTCCTTCGCGCCCTCGCGGGCGAAATAGAGATCATGCAGCCGGTCGAGATCGAGCCCTTCCGCCTTCTCGGACAGGATCACCTTGCCCGAGCGCATGAGGTGCACGTCGTCCGCCACCGAGAGGGCGACGCGGGTGTTCTGCTCGATCAGGACGATGGTGGTGCCCTCGCCCTTCAGCCGGCGGATGATGTCGAACACCTCGTTGACGATCACCGGGGCGAGGCCCAGCGACGGCTCGTCGATGAGCAGGATGCGCGGCTTGGCCATCAGCCCGCGGCCCATGGCCACCATCTGCGCCTCGCCGCCGGAGAGCGAGCCGGCGAGCTGGTGCCGG
>JAYSCE010000162.1:5161-8614 GCA_041915035.1 Xanthobacter sp. | reverse complement strand
CGACATGCACTCGCATCATCGCGAGGGCTCGCTGCCGGGGTTCGAGTATAAGGACACCATCTACACCTCGACGCTCCAGTGCGCCGCGGGCGGCGTGACCACCTCGGTGGCCATGCCCAACGTGACCCCGCCGCCCAACACCCTGGACCTGCTGGAAAAGCAGTTCGCCATCTATGAGCGCGACGCGGTGGTGGACTGGAACTTCAACCCCGCCCCCACCATCCTCGAGGAAGTGCCGGCGATGGCGCCTTCAAGTTCTTCATGGTGGTGGACACCGGCCGGTCCTATCCGCACATGCCGGGCATCGGCGTGCACGACCACGGCAAGATCCTGGAGATCATGAAGGCAGCCGCCGCGCAGGACGTTCCGCTCATGATCCATCCCCACGATCAGGCCCTGATGGACGTGATCGAGCAGGAGTTCTGGGCCCGCGGCGAGCGCGACGCCCTCGCCTATGCCAAGGCCTATGCCGCCCATGACGGCGTGATCTGGGAAACCGCCATCGCCACCCTGCTGCGCCTGCAGAAGGCGGCGGGCTGCCATCTCCACATTCTGCACACCCAGACTGCCGGCTCGGTTCGGCTCATCCGGGAGGCCAAGGCGCGCGGACAGAAGGTGACCTGCGAGCTGAACCCCTGGGCGCTGTTCCTCGGCTGCGAGTGGGCCGCCATCCAGCGCCTCGGCTCCTACGCGTTGTCCTATTGGGTGCCGGAGAAGAACGTTCCCGGCCTGTGGGAGGGCGTGCGCGACGGAACCATCGACATCATCGCCACCGATCACGCCCCGCACACCCGCGAGGAGAAGGAAATCGGCTGGACCGACGGCTGGAAGGCCCACACCGGCACGCCCTCGACCCAGTTCTACCTTTCCATGTTCCTCACCGCCGCCACCGAGGGCAAGCTGCCCCTGGAGCGCGTGGTGGAGGCCACCTCCACCCGCCCGGCGCGGCTGTTCCGGCTCGACCGCAAGGGCGAGATCAAGCCCGGCTTCGACGCCGATCTCGTGCTGGTGGACCTCGACACCGAGTATGAGGTGCGCGACGAGGACGTGCTTTCCCTCGTCGGCTGGAGCCCCTATGCCGGCCGCCGCTTCAAGGGCAAGCCGGTGCGCACCATCCTGCGCGGCCGCACCATCTACGTGGACGGCAAGGTGGTGGGCGAGAAGGGCTACGGCAGGCAGGCCGTCTCCACCGCCCGCCATGCGCACAAGGCCGCGGCGGAATGACCGCAGCCGCCCCTTTCTGGCGCAGCGTCTACGACTTCCTCGAAGGGCGCTCGCGTGCCGCAGGCCTTCTGCGGATGCTCATCTCGCTCGCCTTCGTGCTGGCGGTCTGGCAGGTGCTGGCGACCTACGTGGTCACCAACAAGCTGCTGCTGGTGCCGCCGGCCGAGGTGTTCCGCGCGCTCGCCAAGGAGAGCGCCAACGGGGCGCTGTGGACCAATGCGCTGGCCACCGTGAGCGCGGTGGCGGCGTCCTTCCCGGTGGCGGTGCTGATCGGCGTCGCCATTGGCCTCGCGCTGGCGTCGAGCCGGCTGCTCGCGCTCACCGCCGGGCCGATGCTGACGGCGCTGAACTCGGTGCCTCTGGTGGCGCTGGCGCCGCTCTTCATCGCGTGGCTGGGTCTGGGCTTCGCGTCCAAGTTCGTGCTCGTCACCATCTTCACCATCTTCCCGGTGCTGGTGACGACGGAGACCGGCCTCAAGGCCACGGACAGGAACCTCATCGAGGCCGCGCGCTCGTTCAATGCGTCGCGCTGGCAGGTGTTCACCACGGTGACTTTGCCCTTCGCGGTGCCGTTCATCGTCTCCGGCATCCGCGTCGCCTGGGCGCGGGCGCTGGTGGCCATCATCATCGCCGAATTCTTCGGCTCGTTCGCCGGCTTCGGCTTCGCGATCCTCGCCGCCGGGCAGAGCTTCGACACCGCGACACTGCTCGCCTACGTCATCATGCTCGGCCTGCTCGGCCTCATGGGCAGCATCTTCTTCGAGTGGCTGGAACGCCGGCTCGCGCCGTGGCGGCAAGAATGAACCGGGGTGTGAACCAGATGGCACAGGCTCTCTCCATCGAAGGCATCAACAAGGTCTTCGAGCGCGCCGGCAAGCCCTCCGTGGAGGCCCTGCGCGACATCAACCTCACCATCCGGGAAGGCGAGTTCGTCTCCATCGTGGGGGCGAGCGGATCGGGCAAGTCGACGCTGCTGCGCATCATCGACGGCCTGCTGCCGGCCTCCTCCGGCGTGGTGAAGGTGTCCGGCCACACGGTGACGCGCCCGGGCGCCGACCGGGCCATGGTGTTCCAGCAGGATGCGCTCCTGCCGTGGAAGCCCGTGATCGACAATGTCGCCTACGGCCTCACCATCGCCGGCACGCCCAAGCGAGACGCCCACGCCACCGCCCAGCGCTTCATCGACATGGCGGGGCTGAAGGGTTTCGAGCAGCACTATCCGCACCAGCTCTCGGGCGGCATGCGGCAGCGCGTGAACGTCGCCCGCGCGCTGGCGGTGAACCCGAAGATCCTGCTGCTGGACGAGCCCTTCGCCGCGCTCGACGCGCAGACGCGCGAGATCATGCAGACGGAGCTGCTCAACATCTGGCAGAAGAGCGGCACCACCGTGCTGCTCATCACCCACCAGATCGACGAGGCGGTGTTCCTCTCCGACCGCGTGATCGTCTTCTCCGCCCGGCCCGGCTCGGTGCGCGAGGAAATCCCGATCCCGCTGCCGCGCCCGCGCGCGCTGGAGGTGAAGCGCCACGAGGCGTTCGGCGCGCTCGTGGACCGCATCTGGCACCTCATCGAGCATGAGGTGCGGAGCGCGGTCGCCGACAACCGCGCCTGAGCGCCGCGTTCAGGCGGCCGGGGCGGCGCCTTCGCGGAGGCCCGCTGCTTGCCGTGTGGGCGGAGCGTCGTCGGTGCCCATCTGACAAAGCTCGAGCGCACGGGCGAGGCTGCGCTCGATCTCGGCCTTGCGGATGCCGCGGGCGATGAAGACGAGGAAGGACGGCCCGCCGTCGTCCACACCCAGATGCGTAGGCGGGTGCATCACATGCTGCACGCCGTGGATGGCCAATGGCCGGTTGGATGAGGTGGTCCGCAGCAACCCCTTCACCCGCAGGATGCGGTCGCCATGGGCGTGGAGCAGCGCCGACAGCCAGAGCGTGAAGGCCGGCCAGTCCAGCGCCCCCTCGATGGGAAGCGTGAAGGAAGCGACCTCGGAATCGTGTTCGGGGGCGTCCGCCAGGAAGGGCGACGGCGGCGCATGAAGGCTGTCGCGCCCAGCCAGCACATCGCCCAGCCGGAACGTCTCGTCCTGGATGTCGAGAATGCGCGCATCGGGGGAGATGGCGCGCACCGCCGCTGCGAGGCGGGCGGTCGGCTCGGCGGCGCGCATGTCGCCCTTGGTGATGACCACCGTATCGGCGATGGCCACCTGCCGGCGCGCCTCCGGTCGGTTTT
>JAYSCE010000162.1:2493-5151 GCA_041915035.1 Xanthobacter sp. | reverse complement strand
TTCAAGATTGCGCAGGCCCGCCACCGCATCGACCACCGCCACGACGGAGGCGAGACGCACGTGCGCCTTCAGCCAGGGGTCTCGGGCGAGGGTCGCGATGACCGGCGCGGGATCGGCCAGCCCCGAAGTTTCAAGGATGGCGCGGCGAAAGCCGCCGCCGGCGCGGGAACTGTCCTTCGCCATGCGCACCAGATCGTGCATCGCCTTGGCGACATCGGAGCGACGCGCACAGCACAGGCACCCGCCGTCGATCAGCTCCATCGCCTCGCTGGCATGCACCAGCAGGCGATGATCGACGCCCGCCTCGCCGAACTCGTTGACCATGAGGCCGGAATCGCCGCCCTCAGGCGTCTCGATGAAGCGGCGGATGAGGGTCGTCTTGCCCGAGCCGAGGAAGCCGGTCACGACAATCAGGGGCAGGCGTTCATCCATGGGCTGGCGTCTCCCGCGAGGGCGCGATGAAATCCTCGGACAAGGGATCGATGCCACGGCCCGAAAGGCTTTCCGCGATGGGCCAGACATCGCCCAGCGTCGGCGCGATCTTGGTGCGACCGCGCGTGTCGGTGAGCGCCAGCGCCTCCCCGTCCCAGTCCTCGCAGACGAGACCGAGCGGGCGAACCAGCGCATTCAGCATGGCGATGCGCCGCCGACGCTCGTCCCGATAGTGCAGGATGTCCTCGAACGGAAAGCGCTCGTCCCGCTGCCGGGCGAAATCGCTCCAATGCTCTCCCGCGCCGAAGATGGCGCATACCTCGCACATGCCGGCTTCTCCTTCTCGCGTTCAGGCGGGGCTGTCCGGCGCGCCGCCGAGCGGCAGCTCCATGTCCGACAGCATGCTCTGGGTGAGGCATTCGGAAACGCGCTTACGGGCGAGGCCGGCATGGGAGCTGCCGAGCGCGTCCGCCCGGTCGGCATCGCGGGCGCGGATCGCCTCCACCATCTCGCGGTGCTCGCGGATGATGTTGCCGATGTGCGCGTCATACGCCTCCTCGGTCGCGAAGCAGTCGTAGGTCATGGCAAGGCGGGAGATGCGCAGATTGGTGGTGAGCAGCTGGAGATAGAAGCGCTCCACCACGCCATTTCGGCAGCAGGCGGCGATGGCGGCGTGGAAGCGCCAGTTGATCTCCAGCATGGCCTCGGAATCCCGCCGCGCCGTCGCCGCCTCGAAGGCCTCCCGCTGGGCATCGATGGCGACGATCTGCGCCTCCGTCCGCCGCAGCGCCGCCCATCTTGTGACGAGGCGCTGGGAGAGGTCGAAGGCCTCCAGATGCTCGCGAATGTCGTTCCAGCCCATGGGCGCGACGCGCGTGCCGCGATTGGGCAGGATCTGCACCAGCCCCTCTCCGGCGAGGCGGACCAGTGCCTCGCGCAGCGGCGTGCGGGACAGGCCGAGGCGGCTCACCAGCGCCGCCTCGTCGAGGTCCGAGCCCGGCGCGAGCGCCAGCGAGACGATCTCGGCGCGGATCACCTGATAGGCGAACTCGCTCGATCCCCCTTTGGAGATTCCCGCCTTGGCCACGGCAGGCGTGGCGCGACTGCCGCGTCCTGCGGCAGGGGTGCGATTTCTTTGTGCGCTGCGTTCAGACATCGTTGTTGCATGACTCAATTTATTTTGCATAAAATATGTATAAATGAGCCTTCCGTCAAGCATATAATATATCAATATCAATGGTTTGGAGGGGTAACGGGTGCTTTGGCAAGCCACCGCCAACGGGCTGCTACTCGGCGGCCTCTACGGCATCGCCACCATCGGATTTTCGATGGTCTGGGGCGTCATGGGGGTCATCAACCTGGCCCACACCGGCTTCATCATGCTGGGGGCCTACATCACCTACGGTCTGTTCCGGTTCGCGGGGCTTGACCCCATCGCCTCCATCCCGGTGTCCATGGTGGCGATGTTCGCGCTGGGCTACGCGCTGCAGGTGCTGGTGCTGAACCGCATCATCCGCACAAGCCTGCTTCTCTCGCTGGTGGTGACCTTCGGCATCGAACTGGTGATGGTGGATGCGGTCTCCATCGCCTTCACCTCGGACGTGCGCTCGGTGAATTCGTCCTATGCGGCGAGTTCCATCGAGATTTTCGGCATCCTCGTGCCGGTGGTGCGCCTCATCGCGGCGGGCTTCTCCATCGCCCTCGGCATCGCCTTCTTCGCCTTCCTGCGCTTCACCCGCGCCGGGCAGATGATCCTCGCCACCGCGCTCGACCGGGAGGTCTCCTCCCTGATGGGCATCAACCCCGAGCGGATCTACGCCCTCACGGCGGGCGCCGGCGCGGCGCTGGCGGGCGCCACCGGCTCCCTCGCCTCCAAGCTGTTTCCGGTGATGCCAGGCATGGGCGTCACCTTCCTCAGCGCAGTCTTCGTCATCACCGTTCTGGGCGGCATCGGCTCGGTGGAAGGCTGCATCGTCGCCGGCTTCATCTATGGGCTGGTGCAGGCCTGGGCCGGCTATTTCCTCGGCGCCAATTATCAGGAGATCGTCGGCTTCGGCCTGTTCCTGCTTGTGCTGGCGCTGCGGCCGCAGGGCCTGTTCGGCCGCGCCTTCTTCGGGGAGCACGCATGATCTCCCCCTCCTCCCCCTCGGGCGGGGGGGGCCCCCCGGGGGGCGGGGGGGGGGGGTTTGGCGCGGGCGGGGGGGGGGTCGCGCGCGCGCCCCCCGC
>JAYSCE010000162.1:0-2483 GCA_041915035.1 Xanthobacter sp. | reverse complement strand
GGCGGCCGGGGGGCGGGGTGGGCCGCGCCTTGGGGGGCGCGCCCGCTTCCCCCCCCCCCCCCCCCCCGGGGGCGCGCGCCCCCCCCCGCTTCTCTTCTGGGCCTTCTTTGCCGCTGGCGCGGTGGTCCTCGCGCTCGCGCCCCTCGCCCTCAACAATTACTGGCTGCGGGTGCTGACCACGGTTTTCATGTACGCCACGGTCACGCAGGGGCTGAACGTCATCGTCGGCCTCACCGGCTATCATGCCTTCGGCAATGCGGTGTTCTTCGGTTTCGGCGCCTATGCCTCGGGCGTCGCCATGACGCTGGGAGCGCCCTTTCCCGTGGCGCTGGTCGCGGCGGTCGCCTTCTCGGCGCTGGTGGCGGGCATCATCGGCTGGCCCATCCTGCGGCTGAGGGGCCACTACTTCGCCATCGCCACCGTGGCGCTGAACCTTGCCGCCATCCAGCTGGTCATCCAGGTGGGCGGCGTCACCGGAGGGGCGGAAGGCCTTCCGCTGCCGCTCTCGGACCTGCCACCGGGCCCGCTCTATCGCGCCATCTATCTGGTGATGCTGGGCGGCATGGTCGTCTCGACCCTGCTGGTGGCCTTCATCCTCACCCGCCCCTTCGGCTACGCGCTTCGCGCCATCCGTGACGGCGAGCGCGCGGCGGGGGTGATGGGCATCGACACCACCGCCACCAAGGTCGCAGCCTGGGCCATCTCCGCCGGCATCACCGGCTTCGCAGGTGGCGTGTGGGCCTACTGGATCACCTTCATCGAGCCGGCCAGCGCGTTCGATCCCGCCATCGGCGTGAAGGCCTACATGATGCTCATCCTCGGCGGCATGGGCACGGTGATCGGCCCTGTGCTGGGCGCATTCGTGCTGGAATTCCTCTCCACCCTCGTGTGGGGCGGCTTCCTGCAGGCGCACCAGATCGTGTTCGGCGTGCTCATCGTCGTCATCTGCCTCGTCGCCCCCAACGGGATGCTGGTGGCCGGGCGTTCCCTGATCCAGCGGTGGAGGTCGCGCCATGGCGCTGCTTGAGGCGAACGACCTCGAAATCCGCTTCGGCGGCGTGAAGGCACTGGCCGGCGTCTCATTCCGCGTGGAGGAGGGCGAAGTGTTCGGCGTCATCGGCCCCAACGGTGCCGGCAAGACAACGCTGCTGAACGCCATCTCCGCCGTATACAAGCTCAACGGCGGCTCCATCCGCTTCGCCGGGGAGGACGTGACCGGCCTGCCGCCGCATCGCCTCTCGCGCCTCGGCATCGCCCGCACCTTCCAGATCGTGCAGCCGTTCAAGGCCATGAGCGTGCGGGAGAATGTCGCCATCGGCGCCATGTTCGGCCATGCGCGGCTGCGCACGCGCGACGCCTGGCTCGCGGCGGCGGACGCCGCGCTGGAGCGCACTGGGCTCGCGCCCAAGGCGGAGTTCATGCCGCCCCAGCTCACCCTCGCCGACAGGAAGTGCCTGGAGGTGGCGCGCGCCCTCGCCATGGGGCCGCGCATCATCCTGTTCGACGAGGTGATGGCGGGCCTCAACCACACGGAGATCGAACGCATGATCGACCTCGTGAAGAGCCTCAAGCAGGCCGGCCTCACCGTGGTCGTCATCGAGCATGTGATGAAGGCGGTGCTGGCGCTCTGCGACCGCATCATGGTGCTGAACTTCGGGGCCAAGCTCGCCGAGGGCGTGCCGGACGACGTGGTGTCCGACCCCAAGGTGGTGGAAGCCTATCTCGGCCAGCGCTTCGCCAAGGCCCACGCGGCTGCGGGAGGGACGCGATGAGCCTCCTTTCCGTGGAACGCCTCGCGGTGGCCTATGGCGACAGCCGCGTCCTGTGGGATGTGGGCTTCGACATGGCCGAGGGCGAGATCGTCGCCCTGGTGGGTGCGAACGGCGCCGGCAAGACGACGCTCCTGCGCGCCCTCACCGGCCTCGTGCCGGTGCGGGCAGGCCAGATGCGCTTCGCTGGCACGGACCTCAACCCACTGAAGCCCTATGAACGCGCCCGGCGCGGCATTGCCATGGTGCCGGAAGGCCGGCGCCTGTTCGCCGGCCTCACCGTGCGCCAGAACCTGAAGCTGGGCGCCACCGCGCGCCCGAGCCGCGAGGGCGAGGACGACGACCTCGCCTTCATCTTCAAGCTGTTTCCGGAACTGGTGCGGCTGGAAGGCCGGCTGGCGGGTCTCATGTCCGGCGGCGAGCAGCAGATGTGCGCCATCGGCCGCGCGCTGATGGCGCGCCCGAGCCTCCTGCTCATCGACGAGATGTCGCTGGGCCTCGCCCCTGTCATCGTCGACCGCATCGCGGACGCGGTGCGCCAGGTCAACCGCGAGCGCGGCATCACCGTGCTGCTGGTGGAGCAGGACGTGGGCCTCGCGCTGGAGATCGCCACCCGCGGCTACGTGCTGGACACCGGGCGCATCACCATCGACGGCCCGGCGGAAGACCTTCTGCGGCGCGAGGACATTCGCGCCGCCTATCTCGGCCTCAACT
>JAYSCE010000161.1:0-8707 GCA_041915035.1 Xanthobacter sp. | reverse complement strand
GGGAGCGGAATGCGAGCCGGGGCCCGGCGCAATGGACCGCTGAAGGCGCTGCATAGTCCCGCCGCTCTCAAGCATTGCCCGCTGCGCGGCGCTTTTGCGCTAGACCCCGGATCAGCGCTCCGGCTGCGCTGTCGCTTGTCCGGGGAGCCGCGCCCCTCACCGCCGTCGTCCTCCGGCTTGACCGGAGGACCCACGACACCGTTCGTCCCTGCGTCCGGACACCTGCTTGAAGGCAAGGATGGGCCCTCCGGTCGAGCCGGAGGGCGACGGGTGAAGAGCCGCGGCGACCGGGGATCGCCTCGGGGCGAGGGAAGAAAACCCTCAGCCTTCCTTGCCTTCGGCCTTGGCGCGCTCGATGCCTTCGAGGATCAGCTTCTGCGCCTCGGCGGCGTCGCGCCAGCCGACGATCTTCACCCACTTGTTGGGCTCCAGATCCTTGTAGTGCTCGAAGAAGTGCTCGATCTGCTTGAGGGTGATCTCGGGCAGGTCGCTGTAGTTCTGCACCTTGTCGTAGCGCTTGGTGAGCTTGGAGGAGGGCACGGCGATGATCTTCTCATCCATGCCGGCCTCGTCCTCCATCAGCAGCACGCCGACCGGGCGCACCGAGATGATCGCGCCGGCCACGATGGCGCGGGTGTTGGCCACCAGCACGTCGCAGGGGTCGCCGTCGCCGGAGAGGGTGTGCGGGATGAAGCCGTAGTTTCCGGGATACCGCATGGCGGTATAAAGGAAGCGATCCACGAAGAGGGTGCCCGCGGCCTTGTCCATCTCGTACTTGATCGGCTCCCCGCCGATCGGGACTTCGATCAGCACGTTCACGTCGTGGGGCGGGTTCTTGCCGATCGGGATCGCGTCGATGCGCATGGGATGCTCGCTCTTGCCACTGGCTACGGGGCTTCAGGTCCGCTCCGACCAAAGTCGAACCCGCACGGCACAAGGCTTTGCGGGCATTGCGGACCGGACGGGCGATTGCCTGTCCGGGCGCTACCGCTGCCAAGCGAAGGCGGTCTTGTCCAGCGTTTTCGAGCCGAACTGCTCGGTCGAGGATGCGACCGGTTGCCCCCCCAACGCCTGATAGAAGCCCACGGCGCCTTCGTTTTCCGCCAGCGCCCACACCACGAGACCACCGAGCCGCGCGATGGCGAGATCGCGCCGCGCGGCCGCGAACAGCCTCTGGCCGAAGCCGAGGCCCTGGTATTGCGGATGGAGGTATATTTCGTAGATCTCGCCGCCATAGGGCAGCGCCTTGGCGCGGTTGCCGCCGTAATTGACGTAGCCGGCGATATCCTCGCCCACCAGCAGCACGGAGAGGCGGCTTCCCCTGCGGATGGCGGCATCCCACCAGCGTGGGCCGCGCCGCTCCACCATGCGCTCCAGCTCGATGCCGGGGATGATGCCGCGATAGGCGGTACGCCAGGCGTCGTCATGGACCGCCGCGATCGCCTTGGCGTCGGCGGGCTTGGCCCTGCGGATCTCGATCAGGCCGGTGGTCATGCCCTGATGGAAGCAAACCCTGCGGCTTCCATCAAGGGGCATGACGCAGGAGGCCCCCAACCGGCGGGGGATGACGCGGCCTGCCGTGCCGCCCGCGGGCCGAAACCGCGCGCGATCAAAGGCGGTTAGACCGCCTCAGGCGATGATCTCGGGGATCCGCGTCACTGTCATCACGAAACGGCGTTCCGCGCCCGCAGGGATGTGGAGAAGGCCGGGCTTCTCCACGAACGGCCGGGTATCGCCTTCCGGCGTCGCATAGCCGGACCACGGCTCGATGCAGAGATAGGGCGCGCCGGGCTTGGTCCAGATGCCGAGGTCCGGCATGCCGGGAAAGGTGATGTCCAGCCCCGGCCGGCCTGGCACGCCGTACTGGAGCCGGTGCGAGTTGAGGCCGAGGAAGATCAGCGCGTCGCGCTCGAACATGGCGTCGTCCGGCGTGAGCACGCCGTCGGCGGCGGGGCTCGGCTCGCTGGCGCGGGACAGGAGGCCGTTGACCGGGCGGTGGATGGGAGCGGGCTCGGGATGCTCGAAGATCACCCGGTGATCGGCGCGGGTGCCGCCATAGGGCAGCGGCCAGAGAAAGGCCGGGTGGTAGCCGAAGCTTGCCGGTAGCGCGCCGGGGCCGGGATTGGTCACCACCGCCTCCATGGCGAGCGTCGCCCCTTCCAGCGCGAAGGTGGCCTCCAGCACGAAATCGAAGGGGTATTCGGCGCGCGTGGCGTCGCTCGGCAGAAGACGGAAGGTGGCCCGGTCCGGCGCCTCCGCCACCACCTCGAACTCCGAGAAGCGGGCAAAGCCGTGCCGGCGCATGGGATGGCCTTTGCCCTCATGAACGAGGGTGAGGTCCGGCAGCTCGCCGACGATGGGGAACAGGAGCGGCGCACGGCCGGTCCAGAAGGCCGGATCGCCGTGCCACAGCAGGGCGCGGCCCTCGGCATCGGCGAGCGCCCGCAGCTCGGCGCCCAGCGTCGAAATCTCCGCCAACAGCCCGTCCGAGCGCAGCGATACGGTCCTGCTCATGGTGTCCCCCGGTTACGTCCCCGCTTCACCTGTAGCACCGCAGGGCGCCGGAGGGCAGGGACAGGGGAAACCTGCGCGCCGTTACACCCGCTCGATATACCGCGTCACCACGTCCACCACATGCCGGCGCCGCGCGGCGCGCTCGTCGGCGGTGGCGAGGTCGCGGCCAAAGGCGGTGGAGAGGGTGGGGTTGTTGGAGAAGTAGAAATAGCTGATGGCCGAGATGGTCAGATAGAGATGCAGCGGGTCGATGCCCTCGCGCAGCGTGCCGTCGGCCGCGCCCCGCGCGAGGATGGCTTCCAGCCGGGCGATGAGGGAAATCTGCATCTCGCGCAGGCGCAGGGAGCGGCGCAGATATTCGCCGCCGAGCAAATTCTCGCTGTTGAGCAGCGGGATGAGGGGGGGGTGCTGGGCGGGATAGTCGAACTTGAATTCGGCGAGGCACGTGATGGCCGCGAGCGGCGCCATGGCCTCCAGCGCGAGTTCTGCCTCGGCGACGCGCATGTCCGTGTAGACGCGCTCGAGGACCGCCAGATAGAGGTCTTCCTTGCTGCCGAAATAATAATAGATCATGCGCTTGTTGGCGCCGGCCTCTTCGGCCACCACGTCCACCCGCGCCCCGGCGAGGCCCTTAGCGGCGAATTCCGCCTCGGCGGCTTCGAGGATGTTCAGCCGCGTCTTGTCCGCATCCCGCGTCGCCGCCTCGCGCTGCGGGGCGGCGGTGGAAGCGCGGGCCGCCTTGCGGGCGGGAGGGGATGCGGTCATCGCAGGGTCCGGAACAGGAAACGGGACGGATACGCGCCCGATCAAGCGTTGAGTCTTGCGCCGGGCCCGCGCGGCGAACGTTGCGACACGGCGAGCCGCTGTTCAAGTCCGATCGATTGCGGATGGAACAGCGCGGCATCCATGGGTTTGAGATCCGGCGCGCTATCCGGTCGGAAATCCATGTGCGCGAGCACGTCGCGCTCCATGTCGATACCGGGGGCGATCTCGATCAGCTCCAGCCGGCCGGCGGCGCCCCGCCGGAACACCGCGCGCTCGGTGACGTAAAGCGCTTCCTGCCCGATGCCGGCGGCATAGGCGCCGCTGTAGGTGAGCTGCTGCAGGCGTTCCACGAACTTGCGGTCCCGGCCCTCCCTGCGGATCGCGGTCTTGCCCTCGGGCCACGCCATGTCGAGCCCCCCGGAGGTGAAGGTGCCGGAGAACACCACCTTCTTCGCGTTCTGCGAGATGTTGATGAAGCCGCCGGGGCCGATGATGCGGTCGGAGAAGCGCGAGACGTTCACCGAGCCCTCTGCATCCACCTCGGCGAAGGAGAGGAAGGCGATGTCGAGGCCGCCGCCGTCGTAGAAGTCGAACTGGTACGGCTGGTCGATCATGGCGTGGAAGTTGCGGCTGGCGCCCACCTCGTTGCCGCTGGCCGGCGCGCCGCCGATGAGGCCCTGCTCGTTGGTCAGCGTAATGGCATCGAGACACCCCTCCTCCGCCGCCACGGTGGCGATGCCGGTGGAGATGCCGGAGCCGAGGTTGCACACCGCGCCTTCGTACAGCTCCAGCGCCGCGCGCCGCGCGATGACCTTGCGTGGATCGAACGGCAAAGGCGCGATGGCGGAAAGCGGGATCTTCAGCTCGCCGGCATAGGCGGGGTTGTAGTCCGAGACATAGGTCTGCATCTGGGCGGGATCGACCACCACCACATCCACCAGGATGCCGGGGATCTTCACCATCTTCGGGTTCAGCGTGCCGCGCCGGGCGAGGCGCTTCACCTGCACGATGACGGTGCCGCCGGCCCGCTTGGTGGCCTGCGCCATGGAGATCATCTCGCCGAAGATGGCCTCCTGCTCCATGGAGATGTTGCCGTCTTCGTCCGCCGTGGTCCCGCGCAGGAAGGCGATGTTGGGCACGAAGGGCTTGTAGAAGAGCCATTCCCGCCCGGCGAGCTGCACCACCTCCACCAGGTCTTCGGTGGCCGACGGGCTCTGGCGGCCGCCGCCGAGGCGCGGGTCGATGAAGGTGTTGAGGCCCACATGGGTCACGAGGCCGGGCCGGCCGGAGGCCATCTCGCGGGTGAGCTGCGAGAGCGCGCCCTGCGGCAGGGTATAGGCCTCGACGCGATCCTCCAGCGCCATCTTCTCCACCGGCGGGGAATCCACCAGCGTGCCGCAGACCACGCGCTTCAGCAGACCATCATGGGCGAGATGGCCGACGCCGCGGGCCTTGCGGTCGCCGAGGCCGACGGGATGCACGGTGGTGAGGTTGCGCGGCGCGCCTTCCTTCAGGAAGCGCTCGGCCACGGCGGCGATCAGCGTGTCCGGCACCGCATGGCCGCCGCCCGAGCCGCCGATGAGGATGGTGTCGCCACTCTCCACCAGCCGCGCAGCTTCCTCCGCGCTCAGAACGCGCATCGCCATGCCGAACCTCCCTGCCGTTCCTGCCCATGCCGCGGGGCCGCCGGCCGTTCCGGCGCGGGGCTCCGTCTTGCTTAACTCACTAGTTAGTTATATGTCTGGACGCGTCCATCGTCAATTCGCCCCGTGCCGCGCGGGCGCGCCCTCGTGCGCGCCTCAAGGCGGATGCGCGGCCCAACGCCATCGGATCGTCCATGAGCAATTTCGAGACGCAGGAAGTGCTCAGCGTCCATCACTGGACCGACACGCTCTTCAGCTTCCGCACCACCCGCAGCCCGGCGCTGCGCTTCATCAACGGCCAGTTCACCATGATCGGGCTGGAGGTGGAGGGCCGCCCGCTGGTGCGCGCCTATTCCATCGTCTCGCCGAACTATGACGAGGAGCTGGAATTCTTCTCCATCAAGGTCCAGAACGGCCCCCTCACCTCGCGCCTCCAGCATCTGAAGGTGGGTGACCGCATTCTGGTGGGGAAGAAGCCCACGGGCACCCTCATCCACGACAATCTGCTCCCCGGCCGCACGCTCTATCTGCTCGGCACCGGCACGGGCCTCGCGCCCTTCCTCAGCATTATCCGCGATCCCGACACCTATGCCCGCTTCGACAAGGTGGTGCTGGCCCACGGCTGCCGCACGGTGGGCGAACTCGCCTATTCCGACTACCTCACGAAGGAACTGCCCGAAGACCCCTTCCTCGGCGAGGAAGTGCGCGAGCGGCTGATCTATTATCCCACCGTGACGCGCGAGCCGTTCCGCAACCAGGGCCGGCTCACGGACCTGATGACCTCCGGCACCTTCTTCACCGATATCGGCCTGCCGCCCCTCGACAAAGAGCACGACCGGGTGATGCTGTGCGGCAGCCCCGCCATGATCGCCGACATCCGCGGCCTGCTCGACGCGCAGGGCTTCGCCGAGGGCAGCATGTCGGAGCCCGGGCATTACGTGATCGAGAAGGCGTTCGTGGAGAAGTAGGCGGCGCCCCTGAGGGATGGAGCCGAAGCGCGCGAGGGCCTATCGCGGCGTCTCCGGTTCCATGTCCCTGAACAGGCGCTCCGCCATGTAATCGATGAAGACGCGCAGGCGCGGCGACACCAGACGGTTGGACGGCCACAGAATGCTGAATTGCCCGGGATCGGCGAGATGCTCGCCGAGAACGGTGTGCAGCAGGCCGTCCGCCACCGCATCCCGCGCCAGAAACTCCGGCATGCAGGCGATCCCCAGACCCGCCATCGATGCCCCGCGCAGGGCCTCCATGTTGTTGCAGGTCAGGGGCGAGGGGCGACGGAAGGGATCGACCCCGTCCGCGTCCTTGAGGGGCCATGTCTGCAGCTTGCCCGAGGTCGGGAAGCGGAAGCGAAGGCAATCGTGCCTTTCCAGATCGGGAGGCGATTGCGGGATGCCGTTTCGCTCCAGATAGGCGGGAGAGGCGCACAGCACGAAGCGGAACGGGCCGAGGCGACGCGACATCAGGCTGGAATCGCTCAGCGGACCACTGCGGATCACCGCATCCAGTCCCTCCTCCACCACATCGACGAGGCGATCGTTGAAGTCGATGTCGAGTTCGATGTCGGGATAGCGCCGCCGGAACTCCGGGACGACCGGCAGGAGGAAGCGGTAGCCGATCGTCGGCACGCCGACGCGGAGCCGGCCGCGGGGCGCGCGCGTCGCAGCCGAAAGCATGGCTTCGGCGTCGCGCAGATCGTCCAGAATGCGGCGGCAGCGCTCGTGGAAGGCCGCGCCTTCCTCCGTCAGAGAAATGCGCCGTGTGGTGCGATGGAACAGCCGCGCGCCGACACTGTCTTCCAGCCTGGCGATGCTCTTGCCGACGGCGGAAGCGGATATGCCGAGCGCACGGCCGGCCGCCACGAAGCTCTGATGCTCCGCCGCCTGCACGAACGCCGCGATGCTGCTCAAGCTTTCCATGCGGGCATATTGAAGAGTTTTACTCCGCAATCAACGGCAGCTTGAGCCATTTATCGCTCTATCACTCCGCGATAGATCCGCCTTGGCGGCGCGATGCGTCTGCGCCGCGCCTGTCCACGAGACGGAAAGCCCCCATGTCCGCAACCTTCGCCCCCGGCACCGGCAAGACGTCGATCCTGATGGCGGTCTGCCTTGCTGCGCTCGTTCTCCCCCTCAGCTTTTCCGGCGGCGCGGTGGCCACCCCGGCGATCGGTGGCGACCTCTGCGGGAGCACGACGGCGCTCAACTGGATCACCAATGCCTTCATGCTGACGTTCGGGAGTTCCCTCATGGCGGCCGGCGCGCTGGCCGACCAGTTCGGCCGCCGGCGCCTGTTCATGGCGGGCATCGTTGCCTTCGCGGCGTTCTCCCTCGGGGTGAGTCTGGCGCCGTCCATCCTCATCCTCGACCTGCTTCGCGGCGGACAGGGCTTTGCCGCGGCCGCCGCGCTCGCCGGCGGAACGGCGGCGCTGGCACAGGAGTTCGAGGGGCACGCGCGGACGCGGGCGTTCAGCTTCCTCGGCACGACCTTCGGTGTGGGACTGGCCTTCGGACCTCTTCTGGCCGGCTTTCTGATCGAAGTGTTCGGCTGGCGGGCCATCTTCCTATCGGGCACGCTCATCGGCGCGCTCGCTGTGCTTCTGACAGCCCGGACCATGCGCGAGAGCCGGGATCCTGACGCCGTTGGCCTCGACGGGCCAGGGGCCGTGACCCTCACGGCGACACTGACGCTGTTCACCTATGGCGTCATCGAGGCGCCGGAGATGGGCTGGAGCCACCCGCTCGTCCTTGCCGCGCTGCTCGGTGCGGCAGCGCTGCTCGCCGCGTTCATTCGGGTCGAGACGAGAGCGGCGCGGCCGATGCTGGACCTCTCCCTCTTTCGATATCCCCGCTTTGTCGGCGTGCAGGTTCTGCCCATCGCCACCTGCTATTGCTACGTCGTCCTTCTGGTCCTGCTGCCGTTGCGCTTCATCGGGATCGGGGGGCTCACCGCGTTCGATGCGGGCCTGCGGCTCACCGCCCTCTCCGCACCCATGCTGATCGTGCCGCTGCTGGCGTCCCATCTCGTGCGATGGGTGTCGGCGGGCGTCCTGTCCGGCGCGGGTCTGCTGCTGGCCGCGCTCGGACTGTTCTGGCTGAGCCGCGTCGATCCCGCCGTCAACGGCATGGCCGTGATCCTCCCGATGCTGCTCATCGGCATCGGAACCGGTTTCCCCTGGGGGCTCATGGATGGGCTGTCCGTCAGCGTGGTCCCAAGGGAGCGTGCCGGCATGGCGACCGGCATCTTCAGCACCACCCGGGTGGCGGGAGAAGGCATCGCATTGGCCATCGTCAACGCCATCCTGGCGGGGCTCGCCAAAGCCCGGCTCTCCGCCTTGGTCCCGCCGGGCGACGGGACTGCAGGCGCGGCCGCGCAGCGGCTGGCGATGGGCGATGTCCACGGGGCATCCGAACTTCTGCCGGGCCTGACGGCCTCGCAGCTCCGCGAGAGCTATGCCGTCGCCTTTCAGCATCTGAGCCTCGTGCTCATCGCTGTCACGGCGATTTCCGCGCTCGTCATTCTCGCGCTGCTCCGCCAGCCGGCGCCGGAGGCGGGCGAGGCGGTGCAGGAGTCCGGTCATCCGGCGGCAGGAACGAAGCTCTAGGGAATCCGTACCGAAGGCGCGACGGCTTCCCCGCCCTGTCACGCTTCTTGCTTGGCCGCCCCCATGGCCATGAAATTCTACATGACGCCCGGGTCCTGCTCCACGGGCATCCACATCCTGCTCGAGACGCTGGAACTGCCGTTCGAGGCGTGGATCATCAATATCCCCGCCGGCGACCACC
>JAYSCE010000160.1:0-8798 GCA_041915035.1 Xanthobacter sp. | reverse complement strand
TGTCCGATGCGGCTGTGGCCTTCGGCATCGGCGTGCTTTCGGTGGCGGAAGCGGCGCGCGCCTTCCTGTCGCGACGGCTGAAGCGCGAGCCGGGGGAGGCGGGGCCTCTCTCGGGCGCGGTGTGGAGCGTGGTCTCCGGCTTCACCAGCATGATCGCCAACGCGGGCGGCCCGCCGCTGATGATCTACCTGCTGCGGCGGCCGTTGCCGGTGCAGCAGTTCGCGGCGACGGCAACCGCCTTCTTCGCGGTGGTGAACTGGGTGAAGCTGCCGTTCTTCCTCGCGTTGGGGCAGGTTTCATTCGAGAACCTCGCCACCTCGGCCGTGCTGTTTCCCATCGCCGTGCTTGCGACCATGGCCGGCGTCTGGCTGGTGCGGCGGGTCTCGCCGGCACGCTTCTTCGGCCTCGTCTATACGATCCTCGCCGTGGTCGGCCTGAAGCTGATCTATGACGGGGTGACGCACTTCTGAGCGTGTGTCCCCGTCGGGGCCACTCAGGTCAGCGGCACCGGCATCAACCCCTGAAGCGCCGGGCGCGCCTTGAGCCGGCCGTACCATGCGGCGAGGTTGGGCAGGTCCGGCCGTTCCAGTCCGGTCCCTTCCAGCGGCATGTTGAACCAGCGGTGGGCGCAGCAGGCGAGGGGGATATCGGCCACGGTGAGGCGATCGCCCACCAGATGATCGCGGCCGATCAGCGCCGCGTCTACGATCGCTAGCGCAACGCCGAGGTTGGCGAAGGCGGGGGCGAGGGCCTTGAGATCGCGCTTGTCCGGCGCTGTGCGCACGATGCCCCAGGTCAGCGCGCTCAGCGGCGCGGCGACGGTGCCGAGCTGGAAATCCATCCAGCGCCCGGCCTCGGCCTGCGCCTCAAGATCTGCGGGCATCAGCGTGCCGAGCCCGTGGCGGGTGGCGAGATAGCGCACGATGGCGTTGGATTCCCACAGCACGAAGCCGTCATCCTCGATCACCGGCACCCGTCCGACGGGGTTCTTCTCCCGGAATTCGGCCGTGTCCACCACGCCGAAGGCGCCGCCGGCCTCGATCCGCTCGAAGGGCACGCCCAGTTCCTGTACGGTCCAGATCACCTTCTCAACGTTCACCGAATTGATGCGGCCCCAGACCTTGAGCATGTGATGTCCTCCCCTCGTGCGAGGGCGCTTCTAGCGCCGTTCGCAGGCGGGCGCGAGCTTTCGGCGTTTCCGGCGAATGCTTTCGACTTCGCCACAATGGGATGCGAGGATGACGGCACGGAAAGACCATGGCCCGCATCTTCGCCTTCCTCGTCGTCTTCATCTCGCTGCTGGGCGCGGCGCCCTGGCTCGTGCCCGTGGCGAAGGAGAGCGCGAAGCTCATCGCTGCCCGCGATGATCCCGCTGCCCTCGCCGACCTCGGCCTCAAGGGCTTCACCGGCGAGGATGCGAGGCGCGCCATCGAGGCGGCGCTGGCGGAGGACGATGCTGCCCTCGCCACCTCCTATCTCGCCTTGGCCGATGCCCGGCACCTCGCCGTTCCGCCGGAGCTGCGCAAACAAGTGGAGGCGGCCAACGGCGCAGGCGCGCAGGCGCTGCATTCCGCCAAGGCGTTCGGCATGGGCTTTATCACCGGCCAGCCCACCGATCTCGCCGGCCTTGCGGGCGCAGCGACCAGTGACCTCATGGTGTGGGGCGACATCCGCGACGCCGGCCGCGAGGGCCTGAAGATCGCCCGTGGCGAGGAGCCGGACCAGCTTATCCTCGGTCTGTCTGCGGTGGGAATTGCGGTGACCGCCGGCACCTACGCCACCGTGGGCGCCAGCCTGCCGGTGCGCATGGGCATTTCCCTGGTGAAGGTGGCGAAGCGTACCGGACGCCTGTCCGCCGGCCTGCTGCGCAGCTTTACCCGCGCGGCGCGGGAGAGCGTGGACTTCGTGGCCCTGCGCCGCCTCCTCTCCGGCTCGGCCGCGGTGGACGGGGCGGCGGTGAAGAGCGTGGTGCGCACCGATCGTCTCGCTACCCTCACGCGGATGCTGGACGATACCGCCCGCATCGAGGCCAAGGCCGGCACCCGCGCCGCCCTGGAAGGGCTGAAGGTGGCCGAGGGCGGGCGCGACCTCTCCCGCGTCGCCCGGCTCGCCGACGCCAAGGGCGTGCAGACCCTCGCCATCCTGAAGACGCTGGGGCGTGGGGCCATCGCCATCACCAGCCTGCTGTTCCACCTCATCTGGTGGGGCTTCCTCGCCGTCTTCTATCTCTTCGCGGTGGTGTCGAGCTTCAATTCCTTCTGCGTTGCCTGCGCCCGGCGGACATGGCGGCACAGGAGGCGCCGGCAGACACGTGCCGCGCCACGCGGAAGACTGTTCGTGCGGCGGGCACCGGCCGTTGTGCCCACGGCCGAGGTCGCGGTTCCGGCCCCGGCCGCCGCCGATGTCATCGCCGCCGCGACGCGGGACGTGCTCGCGGCCACGGAGGCGGTGCGCACGCTGGGGCAGGACGAAACCCGCGGGGAGTTGGCAGGCGGGGAGGGACCTTCTAGTTTCCCGGCCCGCGCGCCCGAGCGGCGTGAGCCCCCGCCTGTTCTCGTTCCCCGCGAAGGTCCCTCATGCCCCACTTCTCCTCCGACGGTGTCGATATCGCCTATCTCGACCAGGGTGCCGGCGAGCCGGTCCTCCTGATCCACGGCTTCGCCTCCACCAAGGAGATCAACTGGGTCGGCCCCTCCTGGACCAAGACGCTCACCGAAGCCGGCTACCGCGTCATCGCCTTCGACCATCGCGGCCATGGGGAGTCCGAGAAGCTCTACGATCCCGCGCTCTACGACACCCGCCTGATGGCGGAGGATGCCCACAACCTGCTGCGTCACCTCGGCCTCGATCGGGCGGACGTGGTTGGCTATTCCATGGGCGCGCGGGTGGCCGCCCAGATGGCGCTGCATTTCCCCCACGCCGTGCGCTCGGCCATCTTCGGTGGCCTCGGCATCCATCTCGTGGAAGGCGCTGGTCTGCCGCAGACGGTGGCAGACGCGTTGGAGGCGCCGAGCCTTGATGACGTCAAGGACGCCATGGGGCGCATGTTTCGCGCCTTCGCCGATGCCAACAAGGCGGACCTCAAGGCCCTCGCCGCCTGCATCCGCGGCTCCCGGCAGGTGCTGACGCGGGAGGAGGTGGGGCGCATCTACCAGCCGGTGATGGTCGCCATCGGCACCCGCGACACGGTTTCCGGCGCTGCCGCGCCGCTGGTGGCGCTGCTGCCGGACGGCACCCAGCTCGACATCCCCAACCGCGACCACAATCCCGCCGTGGGCGACAAGGTGTTCAAGCAGGGCGCTCTCGACTTCCTGAAGGCGCGCCCCTGACGCTGGCCTGTGGGAACCTCTCGCCTTGCCGCCGCATGTGCTAGAACAGGGGCAAGTCTGAGCCCCGAGGAGGCAGAGATGCCGCAATTGCCGATGGTTTCGCAGGTGCCGGTTTCGCAGGTTCCGGAGATCGCCGGGCCGCGCGTGACGCGCCTTGGCACCGAGCGCTGGCACGATGTGGTGGACCCCGTGTGGGCGCGCCTGCGCAACGAGGCCGAGGAGGCTGCCGAGCGCGAGCCGCTGCTCGCCGGCTTCTTCACCAGCGCGATTCTCGGCCAGCCGAGCCTCGAAGCCGTGATCGGCGAGCGCATCGCTGCCCGCCTCGGCGACACCGACCTCCCGGGCTCGGCCATCCGCGCCGCCTGGCTCGATGCGGTGGCCCGCGACAAGGACATCCCCCAGGCCCTGCGCGCCGACGTGATGGCGGTGGTGGATCGTGATCCCGCCGCCGACCGCACGCTGGAGCCGGTGCTCTATTTCAAGGGCTTCCACGCCATCCAGGCGCACCGGCTGGCGCACTCCCTGTGGAACAACGGGCACAAGGACTTTGCGCTCTACCTGCAGAGCCGCGCCTCCTCCGTCTTCGCCGTGGACATCCATCCGCAGGTGCCCATGGGTCGCGGTGTGTTCTTCGACCATGCCACCGGCATCGTCGTCGGCGCGACGGCGGTGATCGAGGATGACGTCTCCATCCTCCAGGGCGTGACGCTGGGCGGCACCGGCAAGGAGAGTGGCGACCGGCATCCCAAGATCCGGCGCGGCGTGCTCATCGGCGCCGGTGCCAAGGTGCTGGGCAACATCGAGGTCGGCCGCTGCGCCCGTGTCGCCGCCGGTTCGGTGGTGCTGAAGCCGGTGCCGCGCAACACCACCGTCGCCGGCATCCCGGCCAAGGTGGTGGGCGAGGCCGGCTGCGCCGAGCCTTCACGCTCCATGGACCAGATGTTCGAGGACAACATCTGGTCCGGTGCGGACATCTGATCCCGCCGGCTTGAACGCGCGCCCGATGGCGGCCATAAGGCGGCCATCCGCTCTCAGGAGGACACCCCTTGGACAAGACCGAGATCGAGCAGGTGCAGCGTTATATGCGGAACCTCTTCAACAATCCGCAGATCAACGTGGCGGCCCGCGCGAAGCCGAAGGGCAGCGCCGAGGTGTTCCTCGGCGAGGAAGCCATCGGCACTCTGGACAAGGACGAGGAGGACGGCGAGCTTTCCTATCATTTCCGCATGCCGGTTCTGGACAAGGACGCTCCGAGCTACCTCCGCACCAAGTTCGGTAACCCGAAGTTCAAGGTGGTCGCCTTCGCCAAGTCCAAGGACACGGCCGAGGTCTATCTCGGCGATGATGCCATCGGTACCCTCACCAAGGACGAGGAAAAGGGGAAGGCCACGCAGAACTTCCGCATGGCCATCTTCGAGACCGACCTCGAGTGAGCGCGCGGTAACGGCGGCACTCATCCCGTGCTTGCGCCTTGGCCTGAACGCGCTACACCTCTGGCATATTGAATCCAGAGGGGAGGGCGCCGTGACGCTGCTGGAGGTCTCCGGGGAGCGGTTCAGGGTGGAGGTGACGGGGCCGGAGGGCGCGCCGCCGCTCATCCTCTCCCATTCCCTCGGCTGCACGCTCGGCATGTGGGATGAGGTGGCGCCGCTGTTCGCGAGCCGCCGCCTCATCCGGTACGACGCCCGCGGCCATGGCGAGAGCGCCGCGCCCGACCAGGTCTATTCCATGGGCGACCTCGGCCGCGACGTGCTGGCCATCATGGACCGCCTCAACCTCGCCACCGCCGATTTCTGCGGCCTGTCGCTGGGCGGCATGGTGGGCCAGTGGCTTGCGCTGAACGCGCCCCAGCGCCTCACCCGCCTCGTGCTCTCGAATACCACCGCCCATGCCGGGCCGGCGCGCTTCTGGGATCACCGCATCAAGGCGGTGCGCAAAGACGGCACGGGACCCATTGCCGATTCCGTCATCGACAGCTGGTTCACACCCGAGTTCAAGGCCCAGCGGCCGGCGCGGGTCGCCGAGGTTCGGGCGATGGTGACGGGCACGAAGCCCTCGGGCTACATGGGCACCAGCGCCGCCATGCGTGACATGGATTTCCGCACGGACGTGGCGCGCATCTCCATCGAGACCCTGATCATGGTCTCCAATGGTGACCGCTCCACGCCGCCGGCCTGGGGCGAGGCCATCGCCGCAGCCATCCCCGGCGCGCAGCTGGCGCGCCTGCCGGGCGGGCACCTCTCGGCCATCGAGCAGCCGGAGGCGTTCGCGCGGACCGTTTCCGCCTTTCTGGGCTAGCCGTGCGCTCACGCCGCGTCGGTCGCGCGTGACATCGCCTCCCGCTTGTGGAACATGCCGCGCGAATGCGTGGAGGCGCGGCATGGCATCCCTTCAGAGCGGTCACGGCCACGATCACGACGACCACGATCACGATCATGACGATCATGAATACGGTCGCCACGATCACGGCGGCCACTCCCATGCTCACGGTGGCCACGACCATTCCCATGCTCCGCCGGACTCGCTCCGGGCCTTCGCCATCGGCGCGGGGCTGAACCTCGGCTTCGTCATCATCGAGGCAGGGTTCGGCTTCATGTCCGGCTCGCTCGCGCTGCTGGCGGATGCGGGGCACAATCTGTCAGACGTGCTCGGCCTGTTGCTCGCCTGGGGCGCCGCCTGGCTGTCGCGCCGGGCACCGACGCCGAAGCGCACCTACGGCTACGGCCGTTCCTCCATCCTCGCCGCGCTCGCCAATGCGACGCTCCTGCTGGTGGCCACCGGCGGCATCATCCTGGAAGCCTTCGGCCGCATCGCCAACCCCGAACCCATCCAGACCGGCATTGTCATGGTCGTGGCGCTGATTGGTGTGGGCGTGAACATCGGCACGGCGCTGCTTTTCATGGCCGGGCGCAAGGGCGACCTCAACGTGCGTGGCGCCTTCGTCCACATGGTGGCGGACGGCGCGATCTCGCTCGGCGTGGTGATCGCGGGCGCGGTCATTGCGTTTACCGGCTGGCTGTGGCTGGATCCGGTGGTGTCGCTGGCGATCTCCGTCGCCATCATCGCCGGCACCTGGGGGCTGCTGAAGGACAGCGTGAACCTCGCCATGGACATGGTGCCGGAAGGCATCGACGCCTCAGCGGTGGAAGCCTATCTCGCCGGGCGGCCGGGGGTGAGCGAGGTGCACGACCTGCACATCTGGGGCCTCAGCACCACGTCGGTGGCGCTCAGCGCCCATCTGGTGCGGCCGGGGGCCGACCTCGACGACGATTTCCTCTCGGAGACGTGCGAAGGATTGAAGGCCCGTTTCGGCATCGTCCACCCGGTGCTCCAGGTGGAGGAGGGGCGCATGCAGTGCGCCCTCGCGCCGAAGGACGTGGTGTAGGGATCAGGCGGCCTTCGGCGCCTGCAATCCTTCCAGTGCCTCGCGGGCGATGGGCAGCAGGCCCTCGCCGCCATGGGCCACATGCTCGGCGATCTTGGTGCGCATGCGCGGGTCCCAGAACTTCCGGATATGGGTGCGCGTCGCCTCCACAGCCGCCTCGTGCTTCTGCGCGGCGAAGGCGGTGGCGATCTGGTTGGCCATGTAGACGAGCTTTTCGGTCGAGTTATGCGACATGGTCCCGTTCCGATGACGCGGGCGCGATGCGCCCGGGATGGGTGAAAATCTCGAAGCCGTCATCGCGGACGATGGCGGCAAGGGTAATGCCCGCAGCGTCCGCCGTGCGGATGGCAAGCGAAGTGGGAGCGGACACGGCGGCGATGACGCCCACGCCCAGCACCGCCGCCTTCTGCACCATCTCGATGGAGACGCGGCTCGTGAGGAGGAGGAGGCCGCGCGCGGTCTCGAAGCCGGCATCGGCGGCCATGCCGACGAGTTTGTCCAAGGCGTTGTGACGGCCCACGTCCTCCGCCAGAGCGAGGATGCCGCGGCCGGGCTCGAAATAGGCAGCGGCATGGACCGCGCGGGTCTCGCGGTTCAGCGCCTGAAGCGGGCCGAGGGTGGCCATGGCGCCCAGCACCACGTCCGGCGCGAAGACGGACGTCGCGGTGACATGGGCGGCCGGCTTCACCGCCTCGGCGAGGCTTTCCACCCCGCACAGGCCGCAGCCAGTGGGACCGGCCAGCGCCCGGCGCCGGGCGGAGAGATGCTTCATCTTCTCCTCGGCGATCCACATGCGGGCCTCGATGCCCTCATCGACGACGATCACGTCGCGGGAGAGGATTTCCTCCTTCGCCGCGACGATGCCTTCGGTGAGGGCGAAGCCCAGCGCGAAGGCGGCGATGTCCGTGGGGCTCGCCATCATCACCGCATGGGTGGTGCCGTTGAAGGTGAGGGCGACCGGGACTTCTTCCGGCACCGCCCGTGTGCCGGAAGAGAGCGCGTCATCCCTGATCTGCACACGCTCGACCCGCCGCGCCGGAGGGGGCGCGGGAAGGTCTGAGGGCAGGGAGCAGGCGGGCTCTTCGGTCATCTCGTCCATTCAGATGGGAGCACCTGAGGGCACCCGGTAGGGGCGGAGGGGGGCGCGGACGCCCCCGCCTCACTCCGCCGCGATGCGGCGGCTCTTGCGGCTGAGGTCCTCGTATTCCTCCTGCCACTGGGTCGGGCCGTTGGAGGGCGAGATCTGCACCGCCGTCACCTTGTATTCCGGGCAGTTGGTGGCCCAGTCGGAATAGTCGGTGGTCACCACGTTGGCCTGTGTCACCGGGTGATGGAAGGTGGTGTAGACGACGCCCGGTGCCACGCGATCCGAGATCACCGCGCGCAGCGAGGTGGAGCCGGCGCGGCTGTCCAGCTTCACGAAGTCGCCGTCGCGGATGCCCCGCACCTCGGCGTCGTGCGGATGGACTTCCAGCACGTCCTCGGAATGCCAGACGGAGTTTTCGGTCCGCCGGGTCTGGGCGCCCACATTGTACTGGCTGAGGATGCGGCCGGTGGTAAGCAGCAGCGGGAAGCGCGGCCCGGTCTTCTCGTCGGTGGGCACATACTCGGTGAGCATGAACTTGCCCTTGCCGCGCACGAAGCCGCCGATGTGCATGATGGGCGTGCCTTCCGGCGCCTGCTCGTTGCAGGGCCACTGCACCGAGCCCATCTCGTCGAGCAGCTTGTAGTTCACGCCGGCGAACGAGGGGGTGAGCGCCGCGATCTCGTCCATGATCTCGCCGGGATGGCTGTAGTTCATGGGGAAGCCGAGCGCGTTCGACAGCATCTGGGTGACTTCCCAGTCCGCATAGCCGTTCTTCGGCGCCATCACCTTGCGGATGCGCTGGATGCGGCGCTCGGCATTGGTGAAGGTGCCGTCCTTCTCGAGGAAGGAGCAGCCCGGCAGGAAGACGTGGGCGTAGTTGGCGGTCTCGTTCAGGAACAGGTCCTGCACCACCAGGCACTCCAGCGCGGCAAGGCCGGCGGAGACGTGCTTGGTGTCGGGATCGGACTGGAGGATGTCCTCGCCCTGCACGTACATG
>JAYSCE010000159.1:0-8809 GCA_041915035.1 Xanthobacter sp. | reverse complement strand
CGAGATCGTCCGCCAAGTTCCCGAACAGGTGCGCGGCATCTTCGACGGGCTGCGCCTGCCCGCCGAGGGCGGACAGGGGCCGGAAAGGAAGGTGGAGGAAGACCCGGAGGCGGCGTTGCGCCGCGCCCGTGGCCGGGCGCTCGTCCGTCATGCGCGCGCCGTGGATGCGATCTTCGCGGCGCAGGAACAGGGCTACAAGGCCAGCCCCGATCAGATCAGGGAATTGCAGGAGGCGCGCCAGCGGTTCGAGGAGGTGCGCCCCTACGGCTCGCACGACGCCGAAGCCGCCTACAAGAAAAACCCGGAGCTTGCGGCGGAGGCAGCGTCCGGCGACGCCCGGCGCGCAATCCGCGCCCTGCAACTGGAAACCGAGTTGCGCACCGATCCCAGCCTGCGCGCCGACCGCTTCGTGGAACGCTGGCAAAATCTCCACAGGGCCAGCGACGAACGGTATGCGGCGGGCGACTATGCCGGTCACAGGGCCGCGCGGGCGGAGATGGGGAACATGGCCCACAGCCTCGAACGCGACCCGCAGATGGAATCCCTTCTGGCGGGCCGCAAGCGGGAACTCGGCATCTCATTCGATTCGGGGATGGGCATCGGTCGCGACCTCACCCTCACTTTCGGGCTTGGTCGGGGGCGGGGTCTCGGACTGTAGAACCATCCTATTTTCCGCCGTCTCTTCGCCACACTACTACGAAGCCCAAATATCTATTGCACAACAACAAATCGCTCCTCTGTCTGGTCTCTGCAATCGTCAGAAATAGCCAGCAGGAGGCAGCGCAGCCATGCTCGCATCAGACCGTATCGTCCGCCTGAACACCGTCCTCGCCCGGACCGGCCTATCCCGGTCCACCATCTATCGCAAGATCGCCGAGGGCACGTTCCCGCCCCAGATCAAGATCAGCGTCAACGGCGCGGGCTGGAAGGAATCCGACATTAACCGATGGGTCGCCAATCCCGTAGCCTGGCGGCCCGGAAGCGGGCGCGACCTCGATGGCGTCTGATCGCGGCGCGCGGTCCCGCTCCCGGCGCGTCAGGCCGCCCACGGCAACGGAGCAGCTTGAGACGCTGTTGGGCTATCCGTGGCCGTTCCCCGGCAGACCGCCCAAACATGACCTGTCCACCTGGACCGTCACCGACGACTGGCCCCATCCCGTTCCGGTCACAGAGGCCGAGATCGAGGTGTTCGAGCAATGGTTCGGAGACCTGTTCGATGACCTGTTCGGCCCCGAGGGCTGACACCTCGGAGATTTGAAATCGGCGTTGAAATCCGCCCTTCAATAGATTATATGTAGTCACATATGGCTACATATGGAGGACGCAACATGCTGACCATCAACCTCAGAGACGCCAAGGCTGGATTTTCCAGCCTTGTTGATGAGGCTGTCAAAGGAGAGATCGTGACCATCACCCGTCATGGCAAACCCGTCGCGGCTTTGGTTTCGGTCGAGGCGGCGGAGATCGCGCGCAAGGCGCTCGAACGCAAACGGGCGGGCCTTGTCAGCTATCTCAGGACGTTCCCAGGCGGAGAATTCACGCGCAACCGCAAGCCATCGCGAGATGTCGAGCTTTGAGCGGTTTTCTTCTCGACACCAACGTCGTCTCCATGCTGGCGCCGTCGAAGTCGGAAGCATCCGCTGACTTCCTCACCTGGCTGGATCGCATGGACGGCGACGGCCGGTTATTCCTGTCGGTTGTCTCCATTCATGAGATCGAGAAGGGAATCGCGCTCCTTGATCACAAGGGGGCAACGGCGAAGGCCGCGAGCCTGAAAGCATGGCTCAGTGGCCTTGTATCCACATACGATGACAAGATCATTGGCTTCGACGCGCAGGCCGCCGCAATCGGCGGGCGGCTGGAAGCGAAGGCGCTTGCGGCCGGTCACGACCCCGGCATGGCCGATGCCGTGATCGCCGGCATCGCCGCGGCGCATGAACTCATCGTTGTCACCCGCAACACGAAGCATTTCCTGCCATTCGGTGTCGCCGTGTTGTTGCCTGACGAGGCGGCTGCCGAAGGAGACCAGGCATGACCGCTTCCACAATCCCCCTGCGCGCCGCCCTCTACCTGCGCGTCTCGACGGCGCGACAGGCCGAGCATGATGTCTCGATCCCTGACCAGAAGCGCCAGGGCGAAGCCTATTGCGCCTCGCGCGGCTATCAGCTTGTCGAAACCTACGTGGAGCCGGGCGCTTCGGCGACCAACGACCGCCGGCCAGAGTTCCAGCGCATGATCGAGGCGGGCACGTCCAAGCCCGCGCCGTTCGACGTGGTGATCGTCCACTCGTTCAGCCGCTTCTTCCGCGACGCCTTTGATATGGAGTTCTACGTCAGGAAGCTGGCGAAGAACGGCGTCAAGCTGCTGTCGATCACGCAGGAGATCGGTGACGATCCGGTGCATCAGATGATGCGGCAGATCATGGCGCTGTTCGACGAATACCAGTCCAAGGAAAACGCCAAGCACGTCATGCGGGCCTTGAAGGAGAACGCCCGCCAAGGCTTCTGGAACGGCTCGCTTCCTCCTATCGGATACCGTGTCGTCGCGGCCGAGCAGCGCGGAGCCAAGACCAAGAAGAAGTTGGAAATCGACCCGCTCCACGCCGACACGGTGCGGCTGATCTATCGCCTGGCGCTGGAAGGCGACGGCACGACCGGCCAGATGGGCGTCAAGAACATCGTCTCCTATCTCAACAGCCGCCGCATCTTCACCCGCGACGGCGGGCGCTGGGGCATCGGGCAGGTTCATCGCATCCTGACGCGCCGCACCTATATGGGCGAGCATGAGTTCAACAAGCGCAGCAAGACCAAGGAGCTGAAACCCGTCAGCGAGATCGTGACGGTTCCGGTCCCGCCGATCATCGACCGCGAGACGTTCGACGCGGTGCAGGCATTGCTCAAGGCCCGCAACCCCAAGGTCATGCCATCCGCCGTCATTAGCGGCCCGACCATGCTGACCGGCCTGATCCACTGCGCCAAGTGCGGCGGGGCCATGACCATCCGCACCGGCAAGGGCGGGCGTTACCGCTACTATGCTTGCTCGATGAAAGCCCGGCAGGGTCCGACCGCCTGTGAGGGCATGGCCGTGCCTATGGACAAGTTGGACGATCTTGTCGCCAGCCATCTGGAAGATCAGCTTCTCCAGCCCGAGCGGCTGGAAACGATCCTCGCCAGCGTTCTCGACCGCAGGCAGGAACAATCCGAGCGCCGCCGCGAGCACATCGCGGAACTGAACAAGCGCGCCGTTGAATCGGAACTGCGCCTCAAGCGGCTCTATGACGCCATCGAGGCAGGCGTGGCCGACATCGACGACCCGGCGCTGAAAGACCGCATCGACGGCCTCAAGGCCATCAGGGACCAAGCGAAGGCCGACGCCGAGCGCGCCCAAGCCATGCTCGACAACTCTGGCGCCAAGGCCATTACCCCGCAGTTGGTCCGCACCTTCGCCAAGACCGCCCGCCAGCGCATCCGTCTCGAAGGCGGTGGTTACCGCCGCGACCACCTGCGCGCACTGGCGCAGCGGGTAGAGGTCGCGGACGGCGAGGTTCGTATTATGGGATCGAAGTCCCGGCTGCTACAGGCGCTTATCGGAAAAAACGGCGTAAACTCAGTGCCCACTCAGGGACTGAAGTGGCGGAGACGGAGGGATTCGAACCCTCGAGACCCTTTTGGGGGTCTGCTCATTTAGCAAACGAGTGCCTTCAGCCTCTCGGCCACGTCTCCAGCGCCCCTTCCTATGCCGGACCGCTGCGCCCTTTGCAAGGCGCGATAGCCGTTCTGTGGACGGCTTCTCCCCTCCAAACGGCTCTGCGGCATCGAAATTCACACCGCCAATCAGCCCCGGGGCAGCTCAGTGCGCTGCCGACATGGCACGGATTTCCGCGGCGATTTCGTTGAAAACCCCACCCCAGTCTCCTGCTTCGGACTGCCGGAAGAGACGCACGCTGGGAAAGAAGATGCTTCGGTCGCCGGAATATCCCCATCGCCAGTCCGGCACTGCTCGCAGAGCCGCAAACGTCGGGTGCGCCCGTGCACCGCACAGGTGGGTCAGTGCCGTGTCACTCGATACGACGAGATCCAGGTGATGGAGAATGCCGACGGTATCCATGAAGATGCCGTCCGCATTGAAATCATCCCCAAGCTCGATGATGGAATTGGCGAACGCCACCTCGCGAAGCTGCTCCGTGCCCGGCCCGTGCTGAAGGCTGACGAGACGGACGCCGGGAAGATTCGCGAGCGGCGCGAATGCGGCCAGCGGAATGGATCGGCCGACATCGACATTCCGGGACGGATTACCCTGCCAGTTGATGCCGACGTTGAAGCTCCCCTCGTCACGCACCCAGCGCCACTTCGCGATGCGCTCCGGCGGGGCTGTGAGATAGGGCGCGGCGGGCCATTTCGCCGGATCAGGCTGCAGCAGGAGCGGCAGGCTGCCGGCGGGAACCCAGCGCAGACCGGGCTGTGTGGTGTCGATGGCGGACAGGTCCCCGGTGACAGCAACGCGCGCATCGAGGTTCTTCAGCAGCGGCACAAGCCCAGGCCGTGTCAGAAGCACCGTGCGGATGCCGTCATCGGCGAGCGACCGGGCCAGACGGAAGAACAACAGCTCGTCGCCAATTCCCTGCTCGCCGACCACCACAAGCAGTTCCGGCCTTTCTCGCCCATCCCACCGGATGAAATCGAGCGGCCGAAAGGGCGGCGGAAGAAGGCGATCGCGCGATTCGTAGGCCGCCCATCCCACCGCCCAGCGCGCCCGCGCCAGATCGTCGGCGGCAGCCATGAAACGGCCGTTAGGCTCTTGGGGGTCAAACCGAAGAGCCGTATCCAGGGCCGGGCGCATCTCGTCCGGGCGGCCGAGGTCTCCGAGAAGGCGGGCACGGGTGACATGGCCAGAGGCAAGCCCCGGATCGGCGGCGAGGCAGGCTTCCACATCGGCTAGTGCCCCGGAGAAATCCCCCTCCGCCCGGCGGACTTCGGCGCGATGCTGCAGGAAGAGGGCTGCACCAGGGGCTTGGGCCAGAGCGAGGTTGCACTGTGCAAGCGCGGCTGGGAACTCCTCCAGATGCCGCAACACGATGATGAGCACCTCCCGCGCCTTCAGGTCCGCAGGGTCGCGCTCAAGGCCGGCGAGAAAGCAGTCTCGGGCCTCCTTGAGTTGACCGCTCGCCATGAGGCTTCGGCCCTTGATGACGTACCCCTCCGCTGACCGCGGTGCGAGACGGATCGCCTGAGTTGCCGCATTCACGGCTTCACCCGGACGGTTGAGCTCGTAAAGCGTGGTCGCCTTGGCCGCCCAGAATCGCGTTTCACCCGGCCGTTGGGCGATGAGCAACTCGATATCACTGAGCGCAGCCTGCAGACGGCCGAGCTGGAGCAAGGCCGTCGAACGGTTCGCGCGCGCCTCGACAGACTTGCCATCGATTTCAAGCACACGGTCATAGCGCGCCACGGCCTCTTCCAGCCGGTTCAGCCGCGCCAGTGTGTTGGCGGCGAGGTATTGGGCCTCGGCCAGGCCCGGGTCGAGCTCCGCCGATTTCTCGAAGGCGGCGAGGGCGCGGTCCCACTTCTCCTCGGCCTGATAGACCGCGCCCATGATGAGCTGGGCGTGCGGGTTGGTCTTGTGGCCGTCCCGGGCCTTGCGCGCGACGGCGTGGGCCTCCTTCGGCCGGCCGGACTGGAGCAGCGCCAGCGTCAGCAGCCGGGCGACCTCGAAGGAATTCGGGGCCTCGCGCAAGATTGCCCGGTAGATTGGGATCGCCTGATCGAGGCGCCCCTCCCGATGCAGGGCACCGGCGCGGGCAAGTTCGGCCCGAAAATCCTTCTGCATCGCGCCCCCCAAATGGCGTGCGTGGTCGGTCTGCGAGGTCGCGGAATCCGGACTGCCGTCAGGTGCGGGCGCGCTGGCCGAACAGGATGCTCTGGGCTTCCTTGTCCTTGGAGAGGTCGTGCTTGGCGCGCTCCTCCTGGTTCACCGCAAGGCCCCGCTGCACCGCCGGCCGGGCGAGCACGCGCTCCAGCCAGGCCTTGAAGTGCGGGAACTCCTCGATGTGCTGGCCCTGCCGCTCCCACAGCTTGGCCCACCCGATGCAGGCGATGTCGGCGATGGAATAGTCGCCGGCCAGGTACTCGCGGTCCTTCAGGCGCGTGTTCATGACACCATAGAGCCGATGCACCTCGTTGGTGTAGCGCTCGACCGCGTAGGGGATCTTTTCCGGCGCGTAGATGCGGAAATGGTGCGCCTGCCCCGCCATGGGGCCGAGGCCGCCCATCTGCCAGAACAGCCACTGCTCCACTTCCACCCGCTTGCGCTCGTCGGCGGGGTAGAACTGCCCGGTCTTGCGGCCGAGATACTGAAGAATGGCGCCCGACTCGAACACCGAGATCGGCGCTCCGCCGGGACCATCGGGATCGACGATCGCGGGCATCTTGTTGTTGGGGGAGATGGCGAGGAAGTCGGGCTGGAACTGGTCGCCCTTGCCGATGTTCACGAGCTTCACCGTGTAGGGAAGCCCGCACTCCTCGAGCATGATGCTGATCTTGTAGCCGTTCGGCGTGGGCCAATAATAAAGCTCGATCGGCGAAGTTTCGACTGCGGCCATCATGCCCTCCCTGCGGCCTGTGCCGCCGCTTCGGTAAGACGTAGACACCGCTCGGTGCCGGGGCAAGGGGGGAGGCATCGAAGGCGCCGACCCTTTAGGCCAAGGCGATCTTGAAGCCCTCGTGGGAGTTCGAGAACCCGAGCCGGCGATAGAATCGATGGGCATCGCCGCGCAGCTTGCTGGAGGTGAGCGAGAGCGTGACCGCACCTTCGGCAGCGGCCGTCTCCATGGCGAAGCGCACCATGGCCTCGCCGATGCGCTGTCCACGCAGGCTTTCATCCACCTGCACCGCCTCGATGAGCGCCCGCTTTGCCCCGCGGCCCGGCAGGCTGGTCACGAACACCAGCTGAAACGTGCCCACCACGCGCCGTTCCTTCTCGGCAACGTAGAGCCGCGCCCGCGGATCGGCGGCGATGGCTGCGAAGGCGGCGCGATAGCGGTCGGCCGCTTCCGGTGCCGTGGTGTCGCCATGGCCGCCGATCGCGTCGGCGGCAAACAGCGCCACCAATGCGGGAAGATCGCCGGGGCGGGCCTCGCGGATCAGGAGACCGGCTGGCGGCGCGGGCTCGGGCGTCACCGGCACAGCGGATCGTCGGGCGGGAGGATGGTCATCTGCCAGTCGCTCCAGCGGTGGGGATTCATCCAGGGCGACCACCATTTCACCGAGACTTCGATGGTGCTCTGATCGGCGGGCGGCAACAGCAGCTTGGGCAGGCCGTTGAAGATGCCGGTGACGCGGGCGCAGCCGGTGGCGGGGCGCGACGGCGGACGATACTGGTTCTCGCGCACGATCACGACCCGGGCGCCGGGAATGGCGGCCCTGAGCCGGCCGGCGGACGTGCGGTCGTCCGCGACCAGGGTCGGTGCGGGGCCGAGCTTGTTCGCGATGGCGACCTGAAGCTTGTAAAGCGGCTCGGCGGCGATGCAGCGCCCGCACAGCCGTGGATCGGGCCACAGCGGCACCACCATGCGCGAGAGCATGATGCCGCCGCTGACCACCGCCAGCAGGGTGAGATAGATCCACACCCTCTGCCGCCAGCCGCCGAGCCGTTCCAGCTCCGCGAACAGATAGACCGGCAGCAGCAACAGGAAGACGTGGAAATAGCGATCCCGCAGGCTGGACGTGCCCATGGCCAGCGTCGCCGCCAGAGTCGCGATGATGCCGATGAGGATGATGGACCGCAGCACACGCCGCGGCGGCCCGCGCTCGGCGTCATCGGGAATGGCCCCCTCGCCGCGGTTGTAGGGGAGGAATACCAGCGCAACGACCAGCACCAGCGGCAGCACGTACCCGAACAAGGCCCCGATCGTGGTGGAGACCACCGCGTCCCATCCCGCGCCGGTGGCGCCGATGGTCTGGGCCGTGGCCTCGGCCACGTTCTGGCCGTAGCGCCAGAGCGCGAAGCCGTAGATGCCGAGTGGCACCGCCGCCACCGCGAGCGTGACGAGAAGGCGGGGGTCGAGAATGACCTTTCGGTAGGACGGCTCGAGCAGGCACGCCACCACCAGCACACCAAGGAAGGCGACAAAGCCGAACTTGCCCAGCACGCCAGCGGCGATCCACAGGCCGAGCCCGGCATAGAGGCCGAGGCTCCGCCGGCGGCTCAGGGCCATCACCGTGAGGAAGGCGCCGGCGATGGCGACGATCATCACGTTGGAATGGGTGAGGATGCGGTGGCTGTGATAGCCGAGCACCCAAATGAAGGAGAGCGAGAAGGTGGCGAGCGCCTGCAAACGGGGATCGGCGATCACCCGACGGGCCACCCGGTAGACCAGCATGGCGCAGGCGAACAGCAGCGTGTAGCGCAGCACCGCGAAGGACAGTGTGCCGACGCCGAACACCCGCTGCAGGCCCCAGAGCAGCCAGTCGAAAAGCGGCGGATTGCGCGGAACGTAGGACAGCTCCAGCGACTGGACCATGTAGCTTTCGATGGCGTCGTCCGCGTTCACCGCGATCTCGAACACCACAGCGATCACCGCATGCAGGACCATCCAGAGGCCGACGATGAAGGCGACGCCTTCCGGCCGGGCCCAGAAGGGGACGGCCCCCTGCGCGCCTGTCGCGGCGGGCGCGGGCGCATCCCTGTCGAGATAAGTGTCGGTCACGGGGCACTCCTCATCCGCGCCTCTATACCGGCGCCGACGTCGCGGCGCCACCGCGCGCGGCGCGGGCTCCGGCGCCGCGCGATGCCGGCATCAAGAAACTGATTG
>JAYSCE010000158.1:0-8811 GCA_041915035.1 Xanthobacter sp. | reverse complement strand
TGGACATCAACCAGGCGTGGTCAGAGGCCACCGCCTCCGCCATGTTGCCTCTGCTCGCGGAGGCTGGCGTCGATCTCGTGGAGCAGCCCGTCGCGCTGCGCAACATCGCAGGCCTCGGCCGCCTCGCCCGCGAGACCCCGCTCGCGATCATGGCGGACGAGGCGCTGATGGGCCCGGAGACAGCTTTTACCCTCGCCGCCCAGGCCTCCGCAGACGTGTTCGCGCTCAAGGTGGAGCAGTCCGGTGGGCTGTTCGCCGCCGGACGCGTCGCCGCCATTGCGGAAGCGGCGGGTATCGGCCTTTATGGCGGCACCATGCTGGAAGGGGGTGTCGGCACCGCCGCCTCCGCGCATCTGTTCTCCACCCTTGGCAACATGGAATGGGGTACCGAGCTGTTCGGCCCCCTGCTGCTGACCGAGGATATCCTTGAGACGCCGCTGGAGTATGCGGATTTCGGCATCGCCGTGCCCACGGGGCCGGGTCTCGGCATCACGCTCAGCGAGCCGCAGATCAACCGCTTCCGCCGCGATCGCGCGGAGCGCTCCCTTCACGTCGTCGCAGGCGCCCGGTAGAGGCGCCGGACGCTTCTCCTCACCTCTTCCACCAAGCCAAAAACGCCAGGAAACGCTATGCCCGCCAATCTCATCCCCGATTCCCAGAAGAAGGAACTTGCCGCCCGGGCCGTCGGCGCCGGGAGCGACGCGGGCAATGCCCGCGTCAAGCAGGTGTCGGAGCAGCTCTTGTACCGCATCATGCAGGTGATCGACGAGTGCGACGTGTCCATGGACGAATTCTGGGCCGCCGTTGGCTTCATCGGCCGGGCGGCGAAGAATGACGAACTGGGCCTCATGGTGCCCGGTGTCGCCCTCGAGCACTTCCTCGACCTCAGGCTCGACGAGGCCGAGCGTCTCGCCGGCCTCTCTGGCGGCACCATGCGCACGATCGAGGGTCCGCTCTATGTCGCCGGCGCCCCACTCTTCAGGGGAGAGGCCCGCATGGATGATGGCTCCGATCCCGGCGAAGTCTTCATCATCGAGGGGCAGGTGACAGACGAGGACGGCGCGCCCATCGCCGGCGCGATCGTGGACATCTGGCATGCCAATTCCAAGGGCGGGTATTCGTTCATCGACGGCGAGCAGGCGGCCTACAACCTGCGCCGCCGCATCGAGACCGACGCTGACGGTCGCTACCGTGCCCGCACCATCGTGCCAAACGGCTATGGCTGCCCGCCGGAGAGCGCCACCCGTCAGCTCATGACGGCCTTCGGCCGCCATGCCGAGCGGCCGGCCCATGTGCACTACTTCGTGTCGGCGCCCGGTCACCGCCAGCTGACGACCCAGTTCAACTTCACCGGCGACAAGTATCTCTACACGGACTTCGCCTTCGGCACGCGCGATGAGTTGGTGGTGACTCTGGAGCGGGTCGATACGCCGGATGAGATCCATGCCGCGGGCCTCAATGGTCCCTTCGCCCGCACGCGTTTCGACGTGGTGCTGGTGAAGGATAACGCCAACGCACCGCAGACGGTGGTTCACCGCGACCACGTTCCCGCGCACTGAAGACACCGGCCGGTGCGCGCCGGCCGGTACCTTTCCAATACGGCTGGCCCGCCACAACGGGCCTCCACAGGAGGACAGCAATGGCAGATCCGACCCCCGCCCGGCGCTTCGAGGGCAAGAGCGTCATCGTCACCGGTGCGGCGCAGGGCGTCGGCATGCAGGTGGCGCTGGACGCCGCCGCCGAGGGCGCCCGCCTGGTGATCGTGGATCGCTCTTCCATCGTTCGAGAGATCGCGCAGCAGATCGAGGCGGAGCATGGCGCGGGTCGCGTCGTGGCCATGGAAGAGGATCTGGAAACCTGGGCCGGCAATGAGCGCGTAATGGCACGGGCCAATGACACGTATGGCGCGATCGATGTGCTGGTGACGAATGTGGGCGGCGCCATCTGGATGCAGCCGTTCCAGGAATTTGACGAGCGCCAGATCACCGCCGAGATCAGCCGTTCGCTCTTCCCCACCCTGTGGGGCTGCCGCACGGTGCTGCCCTATCTTCTGGCGCAGAAACGCGGCTCCATCGTCAACGTCTCCTCGATCGCCACCAAGGGCGTCAACCGCATTCCTTATTCGGCCTCAAAGGGCGGCGTGAATGCCCTCACCGCGTCGCTGTCGTTCGAGCTCGCCGGCACCGGCATCCGCGTGAATGCGGTGGCGCCGGGCGGGGTCTCCGCGCCGCCGCGTCGCATCCCACGCGGCACCGACGTGCCGTCCGAGCAGGGCAAGGCGTGGATTCAGCAGGTGGTGGACCAGACCGTTCGCTCGACCCATCTCGGCCGCTATGGCGAACTCCGAGAGATATCCGCCGCCATCCTGTTCCTTGCATCCGACGAGGCCTCTTACATCACGGGAACCGTGCTGCCGGTCGGCGGAGGCGACCAGGGGTGACCGGACGGATTGCATCTCCCCTCGTGCCCGCCGTCGCTGGGGCAGGCGCTGCGTCAGGCGGCGCCGCTCGGCGGTGAGGCCGGAGATGTCCTTGTCGCGGACCATGGGTCAGCGTTGTCCTTCGGGACACGGACAGAAGGCTGAAATCCACTGCCGCTTCGCGGATGCCCTGCGTGCTGAAGCGCCGGCGTGCGAGCGCCTCGTTGCAGAAATCGAACGTCTCGCGGCCCCGGGGGACCTGGGCTATCCGCATCCGCCTTTACCCATGACACGGTGGCAGGCAGGCCAATCCGCCCTCAAGCCGCCACCGCACCCTTGCGCCTCGCCGCCTCGACATCACGCACCGGCGGCGCGCCGAACATCCGGCCATACTCTCGCGTGAACTGGGAGATGACGGCCCTGGGCCGAGTTGGCCTGCCTGACGATATCGGTCCGATGATCGCTAGCCTCCTGTCCGAGGATAATCGCTGGGTCAACGCCAAGCGCATCGAGGTATCCGGCGGCCAGGGCATCTGACGGCGCTCGAAGGGAGCCGGCGCGGCGCCCCATCGAATGAGAGACTCCCGACAGACGCTTGCCGGGCACGGTTCGGCGGTATCGGAAGGTAATTCGCTTCGGAAGCGGAACAATACGCCGCGCCGGGCGTCTCCTCACCGCCTTCAGGCCCACCGATGGGGACGGAAAATGCGCTTTGCCGTGCGATCGAGCCTTGAATACGACGTGAAGTCTCCCGCCGTATTCATTCTGAATGTCGAGGCTGCCGCGCTGCATCGCCAGCGCATCATTGTCGAAAGCCTCAGCCTCAACCCCACATTCCCCATCGAGCGCTTTGCTGATGACGAGGGGGGAAGCCGGTTCATCCGCGTGAATGCCTCTCCCGGGCCGTTTCACGTCAGCTACCATGCCGTCGTCGAAGTCGACATGATCGATGAGGCGCCCGAAAGCATCCAGGAGCTGCCGGTTGGCGACCTGCCACTCGACATCATGCCCTATCTGTATCCAAGCCGCTTTTGCCAATCGGACCAGCTCGGCCGCTTCGCCCGCCGCGAGTTCGGGGAGATCGAACCCGGCCACACCCGTGTGACGGCGATCTGCAACTGGATCCACGAGCACGTCGACTATGTCCGCGGCTCCAGCAATTCCCAGACCTCGGCATATGACACCATGGTCCTGCGGGCCGGTGTGTGCCGTGACTTCGCGCACCTCGGCATCACGTTCTGCCGTGCCCTCAACATTCCTGCCCGCTTTGCCAGCGGCTACGCGTGGCAGCTTGATCCGCCCGATTTCCACGCGGTGTTCGAGGCCTATCTCGGCGGGCAATGGTATCTGTTCGACGCGACGCGGCAGGCGGCCCTTCAGGGCCTGGTCCGTATCGGCGTGGGTCGTGACGCCTCGGACGCGGCTTTCGCGACGATCTACGGCGATGCTGAGTTCAAGGGCATGTCCGTTGGCATCGATGCCGTCGACAAGAACGCCGAGGACGAAGAGCCAACCACTCGCGCTGTTGGAGTGGCCTAGAAAGGCGTTCGCCCCACGAGCATTTCCAGAGGGTTTGTTGACCCCCTCGACGGCCGCCATCGCGAACCACAATGCGAGGTTCAAGATCATGCGCACCACCGCCGCGGTGATCTCGGACAAGGCCTCCCCGCGTCCACCTCCCCGATGCGGACGCGTTCAACTTATTCGCGAACATCAGGGCCGAGGCCAGTGAGGCTCTGTCATCCACCGTCGAGGATGAGCCACGTGGCGGCGTGCGTAACCCGGCCAGACGCATCGCGCCGGGCGAAGCCGCAGGCGGGTGCCTTTGGCTGGACGCGACATCGCTTCCCCTCTTCCTTATCTTGCAACCCCTTCCTTCGACGTCGGCCGGCCCTCCTGTCGCGGATACCCGATCCGCGTGTTGCATCGGTGCTGGAGGACGATCGATGAGCCGGCGCACGTGAAAGGGTGTACCTGCCAAAATATTGGCGGTGCATGGTGAAGAGGCATTATGCTCCTCCAGATGCTGCCCGCCTCGGGACACGACGCCCCGCGGTCCGCTCGGCGGCCGCAGTTCGAGAGCAGGGCCGATCTCGATGAAAGGCATGACAGTGGCAATGGATGTGGTCCACCTCGAAGCCGACATTCTGGTGATCGGCTCCGGCGCCGCCGGCATGATGGCAGCGCTGGAGGCGAGCAAGGATGGCGCCAGCGTCATCCTCGCCGACCGGAGCCTCATCGGGCGCAGCGGCGCGACCATCATGGCGCAGATGACCGTGGCGGTGGCGCTCGGCTCCCAGACGCCGGATTCGTGGGAGCATCATCTTGCCGACACCCTCGCCGCCGGCCGCGAGCTCTGCGACGTCTCCCTCGCCCAACTGGTGTGCGAGGAGGGCCCCCGCGACATCCTCCAGCTCGACGCATGGAAGGTTGGCTGGGCGCGCAATGACGACGGCTCCATCCGCCAGGCGCTGGCGCCGGGCCACGACCGGCCGCGTTGCGTCTACGTGGACTTCCTCTCCACCGGCCCGGCGGTGGCCAAGGCCCTTCGCGGTCGCGTGCTGCGCCAGAAGGAGGTTACCCGCATCGGGGACCTCTACATCACCGACATCCTGGTGACCGACGGCGTCGCCACCGGCGCGGCGGGCTTTTCGCTGGCCGACGGGCGGCCGGTGGCGGTGAAGGCCAAGGCCGTCGTGATCGCCACCGGCGGCCTCACCCGGCTGTACCAGCGCAACAGCGCCTCCGCCAACATGGGCGGCGACGGATACGCTCTCGCGCTGCGCGCTGGCGCCGTGCTGACGGACATGGAGTTCGTGCAGTTCTTCCCCATCGGCCACCTTGCCCCGCGCCTCGTAGGCATGGACCCGATCATGTGGGACCCCTTCCGCTACAAGCTCGGCGGCCGCCTGCTCAACGCCGAGATGCGCGAGTTCGTGAACGACTACGGCAACGAGGAGGCCGGCACCTATAACGTGACGCGCGACCGCGCCACCTTCGCCATTCTCTCCGAGGTGAAGGCCGGCCGGGGATCGCCGGCGGGGGGCGCCTTTCTGTCCTTCCAGCACATCCCGGAGGAGACGCTGCGGGCCTCCTTCGGGCCGGTCATCGATCGGCTCGCCGCCAACGGCATCGACCTCACCCAGATGCCCATCGAGGTGGCCCCCATCGCCCACTACCACATGGGCGGGGTGAAGGTGGACGCCCAGATGCGCACGAGCGTGCCGGGCCTGTTCTCCTGCGGCGAGGCGAACGGCGGCGCCAACGGCGCCAACCGCCTCTCCGGCAATGCCATCACCGAAGCCTTCGTATTCGGTCGTACCGCTGGACGCACTGCGGCGCTCCATGCGAGCGCTGCCGGCAATGCCGACGCACCGCTGCCGGCCGGCGCGCTGGACCTCGTTGCGGCCGTGATGCCCGATGGCGGCGAGAACTACGCCGGCCTTATCGCCGAGCTGCAGCAGATCATGGCCGTGAACGTCGGCCCGTTCCGCACCGAGGAGGGCCTTCAGAATGCGCTCGCCGCCATCGCGGACCTCAAGGCGCGCCTGGGTGCACTGCCGCCGGGAGCGCCCGGCCCCTACAACATGGCGCGGCTCGACTGGTTCGATCTGCGCTCCATGCTCCTCGTCGCCGAGGCGGTGACGCGCTCCGCGCTCCTCCGCAAGGAGAGCCGCGGCGCCCACCAGCGTGACGATTTCCCCGCCATGGATCCCGCCTTCGTGTTGCACCACACGGTCAAGCTGGCGGGAGACGACATCGTGCTCGGCCGCGCCCCGGTCGAGGGCCGTACCCTCTGCGAGGTCGCGTGATGCGTGAGACCGCCACCCTGATCGTCCGCCGCGGCCATGCCGATGAGGATACGCGCACCTCGACCTACGAGGTGCCCTACACGCCCGGCCAGTCCGTTCTGGACGGGCTGCGTTTCGTCCGGACCAACCTCGATTCCACGCTGTCCGTCCGCCATTCCTGCATCAATGCCAACACCTGCAAGGAGTGCATGATCATCGTCGATGGCAAGGTGGACTATGCCTGCACGGCCCGCCTCGAGCCGCGCGAGATGGTGCTGGAGCCGCTGGCCAACAAGGCGCACCTGCGCGACCTCGTGACCGAGATCACGCCCCCGGACGAGCGCCTGGAACATGCGCTCAAGTCGGGCCTTGGCAAAGTTGTGGGGGGCGCCTGAACATGCCCGTCGCGTCTCAGCAGGCGCGGGCATGTGAGCTACCGACTTCGTCGCCCCGAGGGACTGGCTTACGGGGTTCGGTGACGTTTCGGCATGGTCGAACGCCATCTCCCCGGGTGATAACCTCTCGCTGCCGCTCGTGCGGTTTACAGTGACGACGCGACGCGCTCAGCTGCGGAAATAGGCCGGCCAGAGCGCTACGAGATCCGGCGCATAAGCGAGCGAGTTGGACAGATGCGTGCGCAGCGCCTCCTGCGCCCCGGCGGCATCGCCCGCCCTTACCGCGGCAGCCACCGCCCGGTGCTCGCGCAGCACCCGCTCCGCCTTGCCCGGCATGGGCAGATGCAGGCGGCGGATACGGTCGATATGGCCGGAATAGCGGCGCACCATCAGCCACAGGCTGTGGATGCCGGTGGCGTCGAACAGCACGCGGTGGAAGTCGCGGTCACCCGCATCGAAGCCGGGAAGGTCGCCGCGCGCGAGCCGCTCGTCCTGGAGGGCAATCACCCCATCGAGGCGCGCGGCGATCCCCGAATGGTCCTCGCCCAGCGCCACCGTGCGCACAGCCTCCAGCTCGATGGAGCGGCGCAGAAAATGCGCCTGCCGGGCGAGTTCCAGATCGATGGGGCTCACCACGGTGGCGTGCTGGGGGAATATCTCCACCAGCTGCTCCTCCTGCAGCTTCAAGAGCGCGTCCCGCACCGGCGTCGAGGAGAAGCCGAACAGGTCCTGCAACTCGGCGCGGGAGATCAGCGTGCCCGGCGGCATCTCCAGCGTGATGATCCGCTCGCGCAGATAATCGAACACCTGCGGCGCCGCATGGCGGGAGGGATCGCGGGAGGGCCGCGCGCTGCGCGTCAGGTCCATGGTGGTCGTGTCCATGGCGGAAGGATAGCAAATCGGGCGCTTGACGCCACTAATGCATTAGCGTTTTAGTGATCCCATAAACGAGAAGGCCCCGCCTCAGGCAGGGGCCGCCGAGGAAACGACCGCCGCCGGCGCATCCGTCTCCCCTCAATGCAGGGCGGCGCGGATGGCGCCCGTGAAGACCGCGCACCACACCGCGCTGCCCACCGGCCCCGGGAGGACCCATGATCCGCTTGCAACGCCCGTCCCGTTCCTTCGCCGCCGGCGCGCTTCTCGCCGCGCTTGCCGCCACCGCCCTCCCCCTCGCCGGCCCGGCGGCGGCGGAGACCTATCCGCAGCGACCCGTCACCGTGGTGGTGCCCTTCCCGCCCGGCGGCGCCTCCGACAGCACGGCGCGCCTCACCTCGCAGAAGGTGAGCGACGCGCTCGGCCAGCCGGTGGTCATCGACAACCGCCCCGGCGCCAACGGCGGCACCGGCGCGACCCATGTGAAGACAGCGCCGGCGGACGGCTACACGCTGCTGGTGGGCTCCATCGGAGTCTTCGCCATCAATCCGGCGCTCTATCCGGCGCTGAGCTATTCGCCGAAATCCGACTTCGACCTCATCACGGTGGCCGTGCGCACGCCCAATGTGCTGGTTGCCAACCCCAATTTCCCGGCGAACTCGGTGAAGGAGCTGGTGGAGTATCTGAAGAAGAACCCGGACAAGGTGACCTTCGCCTCCTCCGGCGTCGGCTCCTCGGACCACCTGACGGCCGCGCTGTTCTGGCAGAAGACGGGGACCTCCGGCATCCACGTGCCCTACAAGGGGGGCGGACCTGCCATCAGCGACCTCATGGCCGGCCATGCGGACGTCTCGTTCCAGAATCTCGGTGCGGTGGCGAGCCAGATCAAGGCCGGCAAGCTGAAGGCCCTCGGCGTTACTGCCGCCGCCCGCAGCCCGCAGTTTCCCGACATCCCGACCCTCAAGGAGGGCGGCGTGGACGGCATCGACGTCTATTCCTGGCAGGCCGCGGCCGCGCCCAAGGGCCTGCCGCCGGAGGTGAAGGCCAAGGTGATAGCGGCCTTCAAGGCGAGCCTGTCCGATCCCGCCGTCAAGGCCAAGTTCACCGACCTCGGCTTCGAGGTGGTGGCCAACACGCCGGCCGAATTCGCCGCCTTCCAGGCCGCCGAGGAGCAGCGCTGGCGCGAGGTGGTGAAGGCCGGCAACATCGTGGTCCAGTAAATTTCCAACCCCTTTTGCGCCGGGCGACACCGCCCGGTGCCCGCGACGAGCACTTGAGCCCTGATCGGGATGGTTCCATCTCAAGAGCCCTTCGAGTGAGATCGGACTGTGAG
>JAYSCE010000157.1:0-8823 GCA_041915035.1 Xanthobacter sp. | reverse complement strand
CTGGCCGGAAAATCCGACCAGGATGTTCAGCCCCAGTGCGGCGATGCCGAGATAGCCGATCTGGATCATCAGGCTCAGCACGTAGCGCGAGGCGAACAACGGCGCGCAGCACAGGGCCACGATGGCAAGGATGACGAAGATCAGCGTCAGCCGCGTCTGGAAGATGGTCTGGTCGGCCTTGTAGCTGGTGCGATAGTCGCCGCACGGCCGCATGGTGGTGAGCGCCATGGCCTCAGACCCTTTCGATGTCGCGGGTGCCGAACAGCCCGTAGGGCTTGATCATCAGGATGACGATCAGGGCGTAGAAGGGGATGATCTCGTAGAGATTGCCCCACTTCAGATACTGGCTGTCCACGTATTGCCCGAGGTTTTCCAGAAGACCGACGATGAGGCCGCCCACCACCGCGCCGAACACGCTGTCGAGGCCGCCGAGGATGACCGCCGGGAACACCTTGATGCCGAAATAGGAGAGCGCCGACGACACGCCGTTGACGATGCCGACCACCACGCCGGCCACGGCGGACACCGCCGCCGAGATGCCCCACGAGAGCGCGAACACCTGGCGCACCGAGATGCCGAGCGACTGCGCCACCTGCTGGGAGAAGGCGGTGGCCCGCATGGCGAGGCCGAGCCGCGAATATTTGAAGAACCAGGCGAAGCCCGCCATGATCGCGAGGCTGACGCCGGTGGACATGAGATAGGCCGTCTGCACCTGTAGCCCCAGGATGTTCACCTGCGCCACCGGGAAGATGGGCGGGAACGGCTGGGCGAAGGTGCCGAACATCCACTTCATCAGCGCCTGGAAGAAGATGGAGAGACCGATCGTCACCATGATGACGGAGATGATGGGCTCGCCGATGAGCGGGCGCAGCACCACCATCTGCACGGCGATGCCGAACACCATCATGAAGCAGACCGCGATGAGGAAGCCCCAGAAGAAGGGGATGTTCCACGCCGTGAGCAGCCACCAGCAGGTCCAGGCGCCGATGAGCAGGAACTCGCCCTGGGCGAAGTTTACCACCTGCGAGGCCTTGTAGATGAGCACGAAGCACATCCCGACGACGCCATAGAGCGTGCCGATGATGAGCCCGTTGATGATGAGCTGAAGCAGGAGCTGGGATTGCATCAGGCGGGCTCCCTCGCGATGAAGTTCAAACGGAAGGCATCCATCACGCCGCCCTCCTCTTGCCGTCGTCCTTCACCGGCGGCGGGGCGCCGAGGTCGATGACGTCGAGCTTGGTCTTGATGCGCTGGCGGGTGCCGTCCTGGAAGGTGATGGTGGTATCCACGTCGATCACCTTCTGCCCCTCGTACATGGCATCGATGATGGTGCCGTAGCGCTCGTTGATGACGCCGCGGCGCACCTTGCGGGTGCGCGTCAGCTCGCCGTCGTCGGCGTCCAGCTCCTTGTAGAGGAGGAGGAAGCGGCCGATGCGCTGCTTTTCGGCCAGCGTCTTGTTCACCGCCTCCACTTCCTTCTTCAGCAGCGCGATGACTTCGGGCTTGGCCGAAAGATCGGTATAGGTGGTGAAGGCGATGCGGTTCTTTTCTGCCCATTTCGAGACGATGGAGAACCGGATGCAGATCAGAGCGGCTAGGCTGTCGCGTCCATCACCCAGCACGACCGCCTCGGCCACGTAGGGCGAGAACTTCAGCTTGTTCTCGATGTATTGCGGCGAGAAGCGGTCGTTGTGCGAGGTCTTTGCCATGTCGCGGATGCGGTCGATGACGACGAGGTGGCCCTTGCCGTTGAAGAAGCCGGCATCGCCCGTGCGCATCCAGCCTTCCTCGGCGAAGGACTTCCTGGTCTCCTCGTCGTTGCGGAAGTAGCCGGTGAACATGTTGCCGTGGCGGGTGACGACCTCGCCGAGGCCGTTGGGATCGGGATCGTCGATGCGGATCTCGACGCCCTCGAACGGTACGCCCACGGTGTCGAAATCCACGTCGCTTTCCTTGTGCAGCGTGTAGGCGCCGAGCAGCTCCGTCTGGCCGTAGAGCTGGCGCATGGGCACGCCGAGCGCGAGGAAGAAACGGAAGGTGTCCGGTCCCAGCGCCGCCCCGCCGGTGGCGGCGGACTTCAGGTGCGAGAAGCCGAGCCGGTCCCTGAGCGCGCGGAACAGGATGAAGTCGGCGAGCGGCGAGCGCCGACCCTCGTCCAGCGCCTTCAGGCCGAGCTTCATGCCGAGGTCGAACATGGCTCGCTTGAGCGCGGAGGAATCCATCATGCGCGAGCGCACGTCGGCGGCGATCTGCTCCCACACGCGGGGGGCGAACAACACGAAAGAGGGGCCGATCTCCCGCATGTCGGCCATCAGCGTCTCCTGCTCCTCCACGAAGTTCACCTTCATGCGGGAGATGAGCGCCTGACCGAAGGCGTAGATCTGCTCCATGATCCACGGCATCTGCAGAACACTGACGTATTCGTCCGTGGGCAGGCGCGGGTCCATGTCCAGATAGGCCCGGCAATGCCGCAGCAGGGCGCCGCCGGTGAGCATGGCGAGTTTGGGGTGGGAGGTGGTGCCCGAGGTGGTGCAGAGGATAGCGACATCCTCCCCCTTGCCAGCATCCACGAGGCGGTCGTAGGCGGCGGCATCGCGGGCGGCCACTTCCGCTCCGCGCTTCTCCAGATCCTTGAGCGAGATCAGGCGCGGGTCGTCATATTTGCGGATGCCGCGCGGATCGGAATAGACGATGTGCCGGACGGTGGGGATCTTCTCCTCAAGGGAGAGCAGCTTGTCCACCTGCTCCTCGTCCTCGGCGAAGATCACCGCCACGTCCGCATAGGTGACGAGATAGGCCACCTCGTCGGCCAGCGCATCGCGGTAGATGCCGAGGGACATGCCGCCCAGCGCGTGGGCGGCGATCTCGCCCATCAGCCATTCCGGCCGGTTGTCGCCGATCAGGCCCACCACGTCGCCGCGGGCAACGCCCAGCGTGGTGAGGCCGAGGGTCATGTCGCGCACGCGGGTCGCGACCTCGCCCCAGGTGTAGGAAATCCAGATGCCGAGGTCCTTCTCGCGCAGCCACGTCTCGCCGGCGTGGGCCTTCGCGTTCAGCCGCAGCAGCTTCGGCAGGGTGTCGTGGACCGTGACGTCCGGATAGGCGGGAACGGGAGCCATGGTGCGCCTCAGCCTTGCCGCATCATGCGGACACGGCGGCGGGCGCCGCCTCTTCGATCTCAAGATCCTCCTCGCCGAGGTAGGCCTTGCGAACATGCGGATCGGCCAGCACGGCGGCGGGCTCTCCCTCCACCAGCTTGCGCCCGAAGTCGAGCACCATGACCCGGTGGGAGATGTCCATCACCACGCCCATGTCATGCTCGATCATGATGATCGTCATGCCCCATTCCTCGTTGAGATCGACGATGTAGCGGGCCATGTCCTCCTTCTCCTCGAGGTTCATGCCCGCCATGGGCTCGTCGAGGAGAATGAGCTTGGGCTCCAGCGCCACCGCGCGGGCGAGTTCGACGCGCTTGCGGAGCCCGTAGGAGAGGGTGCCGGCGGTGGCCTTGCGCACATGCTGGATGTCGAGGAAGTCGATCACCTCCTCCACCTTGCGGCGATGCTCCAGCTCTTCCTTCTGCGCGCCGCCAATCCAGTAGAGCGCGCCGGTGAGGAAGTTGTTCTTCAACAGGTGGTGGCGTCCAACCATGATGTTGTCGAGCACGCTCATGTGGCTGAACAGTGCGAGGTTCTGGAAGGTGCGTCCGATGCCGATTTCCGCGCGGCGGTTGGGCTTCAGCTTGGTCACGTCGGCGCCGTCGAACACCACGCGGCCGTCGCTCGGTGTGTAGCGGCCGGAGATGCAGTTCAGCATGGAGGTCTTGCCGGCGCCGTTGGGGCCGATGATGGAGAACAATTCGCCCGGACGCACATGAAAGCTCACGTCGGACAGCGCCTTGAGGCCCCCGAAGCGGAGCGAGATGTTCTGCACATCGAGCAGGGCAGACACGCCCGTTGCAGCCCCGGCCGAAGCGGCAGGTAGCGACATGGTCCCCTCCCTATCCCGCATCGCGGGTTTGGCTTCTGTGAGCCGCTATCTCATATTATGAGACGCTGATTAACTTCATTATCGAACGACCGATTGAATCTTTCAAGCGCCAGTTTGAAGAAGGAGAAAAATATTGCCGCCGGTCTGATTTCGTCTCACATAATAAGACATGACAGTGTCTTCCGATCAGGATCAGGGGCCAAAGGGAGCTCAAAGCTTGTCCCGGGCCATATCCGTCCTGCGGGCGGTTGCGGATGCGCCGCCCCATGGGGCCCGCCTTGCCGATCTGATGGCGGGCACGGGCCTGTCCAAGGCCACGACCCATCGCCTCGCCGCGGCGCTCGTTCACGAGGGCCTGTTGGCCTACGATGCGGCGAGCCGCTTCTACACTTTCGGCGCCTTCCTGAAGGAGATCGGGCATCGGGGCGGCCCGCCCCAAGGGACGGGCGCGCTGCTCGCGGATGCCCCGCCCAATGCGAGCCCGTACCAGAGGCCGGACTATTGCGGGAACGCCATATCCCTGGCCGACCTGCTCTGCGACCGCCACCTGCCGGGCAAGCGCGCGCTGCCGGCGATGATCCATGAATCGGTGTCGGGCCAGACCTCGGAACTGAGCTTCGGCAGGCTGTCGGACTATTCATCGCGCTTTGCCCGTGTCCTGACATCCGTGGGCATCAGGAAAGGCGATCGCGTCGCCGTGATGCTGCCCAAGGGCGTCGAGCTGATCATTGCTGCCCTGGCGATCTGGCGGATCGGCGCGGTCTACATGCCCCTCTTCTCCACCTATTCCGCGTCGGCGGTGAACGCCCGCCTGGAGGCGGGCGGGGCCAAGGCGATCATTGCCGATCGGGTTCTGGTCGAGCGGGCCCGCAAGTACATCAAGTCATCAACTCCGGTTTTCCTCGTGGAGGGAGACCACATCAACCGCATAGAAGGCCGGGTTACCCAGTTCTGGTCGTCAATCTACGAGGCCGAGCCGCTGGCGGAAGCCGCGACCTACGGTGAAAACGACCCGTTCATCATGACCTATTCGGCCAAGGTGGTGGAGCCGAGATATGGCCTCCTGACCCCGGTCCGCGCCCTCGCCGAGATCGAGCAATACATGCGTCACGGGCTCGACGTCCGCGACGAGGACGTGTTCTGGAACATGACCGACCAGGGCTGGGAATACGGGATATTCTATGGTCTCGTGGGCCCGCTCCTGATCGGCAGCTCCATCCTGTTCTGCGATGGGCCCTACGATGTCTCGCAGGGTTATCGCGTCCTGTCGAAATTCCGCGTCACCAACCTCACCGCCGCGCCGTCCCAGATCAGGGCATGGCGGCGGGGTGATCCCGCGGCCGCCTCCCACCAGCTCGCGCTGCGCATCGTCACCGTCGGCGGCGAACCTTTGCCCCAGGACATCATCGCCTGGGTTACGCAGAAGCTCGGCGTGCCCCTGGTGAACCAGTACGGCCACCGTGAAGCCGGGATGATCGTCGGCATGAAGCATGAGCCGAACGATCCCCACGCCCTCACGCGCGTTTCCGTCGGCCGGGTCGCGCCCGGATTTTCCCTCGTCGTCCTCGACGAGCAGGGCGCGGAACTGGGCGTCGGCGCCGAGGGAATACTGGCGATCCACGTCCGCCGCTCACCGCTCTTCTGGTTTCGCGCCTACAGTCAGGACGAGGCGGCGACGAATGCCAGATTTCGCTTCGGTAGCGCCTATTACATCACCGGGGACACCGGCCACGTGGATGCCGATGGCTGCGTCCACTACGCCGGAGAGGCGTCCCACGCCATTTCGATGCACAAGGATTGATGCCACGCCAAATGTCTGGCCACGGGAAGCGGGTGGCCACGCCGTCACCTCCCTGTCGGCGCCGGTCGCCATATATCCGGCGCATGCCCGATCATCTTGCCGGGTTGAATAAACAATCAAGCGTTCTTTTTTATTCTGGTCAAGCGACATTTCGTGTCGCAAGATGATCTTGCATCGCGGGGGCGGGGCTCGCAGTCTGCCACGCGGTTCGCATCGGAATCGCATTCGCGTATTCCGTTGCGCAGGCAAGGCATCCTGAGCCGGCCCGGCGGGCCGGACATCGAACGTTCGAAGGCAATGGCGCGCACCATCGGTTCCAACGGCGCACGCACCGCGGAAGCCATCCGGCAGGCGGGCGTCAAGCTCATCTACAGGCACGGCTACGAGGCCATGAGCCTGCGCCAGCTCGCGGCCGAGGTGGGACTGCAGTCCGGCTCGCTTTACAAATATTTCGACAACAAGCAGTCCCTGCTGTTCGACATCGTGCGCGACCACATGGAGGATCTGCTCGCCAAGGCTGAGGCGGACCTCGCCGGGGTGGAAGATCCGCTGGAGCGTCTCAAGGTGTTCTGCGCCTTTCATCTGCGCTACCACATGACGCGGCTCGCCCACGTCTTCATCGCCAATATGGAAATCCGCAGCCTGGACGAGCCGCATCGCGCCGTCGTGGTCGGTCTGCGCCGTCGCTATGAGGGGTTGCTGGAGGGCGTCCTGCGTCAGGGGGCAGAGCTTGGGGTGTTCGAGGTGCGCGAGCCCAAAGTCGCAACCTACGCCATCATCTCCATGCTCACCGGCATCTGCATGTGGTACCTGCCCGGCGGCCGGCTGAGCCAGGACGAGATCGTGGACACCTACACCGCGCTCGTCATCGGCGGCGTCACGGGTGGGGCGCCGCTTCCGGCGCCGCTCTCGACGCCCGTCGCCGCATCGGGGGAACCGTCGGTGCGCGAAAAGCCGGCGCGCAGGCCGGCCGCAATTCCCAAGGCCGCGCGAGCTTGACGGGGAAGCCGTGCCTGGCGCCCGGAATGACCGCGCGAAAGCCCTTGCGTCGGAATTAAAAAAACGTACGATCGTTTCCAAGCCGGCAGCGACCGGCGCCGAGGGATGACGTCCGAGCCGCCGTGCGCCTTGTTGCGCCGGCGTTGGCGCGCCCCTCTGTGCGCTCTGCTGCCGGATCGCGAGAGCCGGGCTCCTTCAGGACCGTCCATCCCTGTGGAGGTCGTTTCTCTTGAGGCGAGAGGGCGTGTGCAGCCGGCGGATCATCGCGCCGGTGGCCGAGCGCCCGAGCATTGGGGGCGAGAGCACTCATGGCGATCATCGAGGATGCGGTCGACCGCCGCTCCGACGCATTCCGCCGCAACCGCGAGGCGCTGGAAGCCTCCGTTGCGGAGCTTCGGTCCGTCGTGGAGAAGGTGGCGGAGGGTGGCGGCGCCGTCGCCCGTGAGCGGCACCTGAAGCGTGGCAAGCTGTTGCCGCGAGACCGCATCCGCACACTGCTCGACACCGGCTCGCCGTTCCTGGAATTCAGCCAGCTCGCCGGTTACGGCATGTATGACGACGAGGTGCCCGCCGCCGGCATCATCACCGGCATCGGTCGCGTCTCGGGCCGCGAATGCGTCATCGTCGCCAATGACGCGACGGTGAAGGGCGGCACCTATTTCCCGATGACGGTGAAAAAGCACCTGCGCGCCCAGCGCGTCGCGCAGGAAAACCACCTGCCGTGCATCTACCTCGTGGATTCCGGCGGCGCCAACCTGCCGAACCAGGACGAAGTCTTCCCCGACCGCGAACATTTCGGCCGCATCTTCTTCAATCAGGCCAACATGTCGGCTGCCGGCATCCCGCAGATCGCGGTGGTGATGGGCTCCTGCACAGCGGGTGGGGCCTATGTGCCGGCCATGGCCGACCAGTCCATCATGGTGAAGAACCAGGCGACCATCTTCCTCGGCGGCCCGCCGCTGGTGAAGGCGGCCACCGGCGAGGTTGTCACCGCCGAGGAGCTGGGCGGGGCGGACGTCCACACGCGCACCTCCGGCGTCGCCGACCACATGGCGGAGAACGACGCCCATGCGCTGGGCATCGCCCGCTCCATCGTGGCCGATCTGAACACCACCAAGGCCCATTCCCTCGATATCCGCGAGCCCCGTGCGCCGCTCTATGATGCGAAGGAAATCTACGGGATCGTCTCGGCCGATCCGAAGCAGCCGTTCGACGTGCGCCAGATCATCGCGCGCATCGTGGACGGTTCCGAATTCGACGAGTTCAAGCCGCTCTATGGGCCGACGCTGGTCACGGGCTTCGCCCGCATCTTCGGCTATCCGGTGGGCATCATCGCCAACAACGGCATTCTCTTCTCCGAGAGCGCGCTAAAGGGCGCGCATTTCGTGGAACTCTGCTGCCAGCGCAATATTCCCCTCGTCTTCCTGCAGAACATCACCGGTTTCATGGTGGGGCGGAAATACGAGAGCGGCGGCATCGCCAAGGACGGTGCGAAGTTCGTCACCGCCGTGTCCTGTGCGTCCGTGCCGAAGTTCACGGTGGTGATCGGCAATTCCTTCGGCGCCGGAAACTATGGCATGTGCGGACGAGCCTTCGATCCGCGCTTCCTGTGGATGTGGCCCAATGCCCGCATCTCGGTGATGGGCGGCGAGCAGGCGGCGAACGTGCTGGCACAGGTGAAGCGCGACGGCATAGAGGGCCGCGGCGGCACCTGGCCGGCGGAGGAGGAGGAAGCCTTCAAGGCCCCCATCCGCCACCAGTACGAGGTGCAAGGCCATCCCTATTATTCCTCGGCCCGGCTGTGGGACGACGGGGTGATCGATCCCGCCGACACCCGCATGGTGCTGGCGCTCGCCTTGTCCGCCGCGCTCAACGCTCCCGAGCAGGAGACACGCTTCGGCGTGTTCCGCATGTGATGGCGTCGCCCGGCTCTGGCCTCGCCACAACCGTCGAAGATGGCGTCGCCATCCTCACGCTCGACCGGCCCGAGGTGCGCAACGCCTTCGATGACGCGCTGATCGCCGCGCTGACCG